>CAZQPJ010000271.1:0-3741 GCA_964595105.1 uncultured Bifidobacterium sp. | reverse complement strand
GGCCCGCCCTTCGGCGGACCCTGCGGTGGTCGGGGTGAGAAGATTTGAACTTCCGGCCTCCACGTCCCGAACGTGGCGCGCTAACCAAGCTGCGCTACACCCCGTAGCGAGCAGTGATGCTATCCGGCCGCGACGGTCTCTTCCTCAGCCGTTTCAGCAGCCTCGGGTTCTTCGACCACCGGTGCCGGAGGGTTCATCACGTCGCGCACCGTGCGCTTCAACGTCAGCGGGTCGGTGGGCTTCACGAGCCAGGCATCGGCGGCGGAGCGCTTGGCGAGGTGGATGTCGGCCGAACGGTCGAGCAGCATCAGCACCTTCACGGCTGGCAGACGGCCCGCGCTGTGGTCGAGCCGGAGATCCATGGCCACCGCCATGCCGCCCTTCGAACCGATCTGCAGGTCGAGCACGGCGAGGTCGACATCACCCGTCGAGACGAGTCGGCTGACCTCGCGGCCCTCCGAGCAGATGGTGAAGCGGACATCGGACCCGCTGAGGGCCGAGGTGACGTCGTTGACGACGTACTGGGCATCGGTGGCGACGAGGATGTGCACGGGGGAGACGTTACCGGCTGGCCACGAACAGGAGCGAGCGGATGGTGGCGAGCGCCTCCATCGAATGGACGTCGGAGGGCAACGTGGGTACGAACGTGGTGTGCACGTCAGCCGGAATGGCGGGTGACGCTGCGAGGCGGGCTGCGTGCTGTCGCTCGATCGTGGCGGTGTCCTCGAGTTCACGCAGGTTGTCGTAGAGGAGCGCCTGATCGGCACGTGGGGGGCGCTTCGCAGGTCGTGCCCCGAACACGGGCGTGCATCGGTTGAACACCACCGCCGCGACGCCGAGGTTGCTGCTGCGGAGGCGATCGGCGAAATAGAGCGCCTCATCGACGGTGTCGGCGCGTGGCGAGGCCACGAGGAGGAACCGGGTGACGGGGCTCTGCAGCAGTCGCATCACCTCGTCGGCTCGGTCGCGGAACCCGGTCTCCATTCCAGCGAACGCCTGGAAGAACGCGATGGCGTCGGTCAGCACATCGCCGCCCACCACCTTGCCGATGGTGCGCAGCACCGGTTGCGCCGCGACGTTCAGCACCTGCAGACCGCGACGCGTGGGCACCATCAGCAGTTTGAACAGTGGGTGGTCGATGAACCTGGTGAGCGTGCTCGGGGCGTCGAGGAAGTCGAGCGCGTTGCGAGTGGGTGGTGTGTCGACGATGACCAGGTCGAAACGGGGATCGAGGTGAAGTGCGTGCAGCCGCTCGGCGGCCATGTACTCCTGCGTTCCCGACAGGCTGCTGGCCACGTTGCGGTAGAAGCGGTTGGCGAGAATGCGCTCGGCCTGCTCGCCGGTGTCGGCGTACTTGCGCACCAAGCCGTCGAAGGTGCCGGCTGGGTCGAGCATCAGCGCCCACAGTTCGCCCGGTTCGTCGAGTTCGAGCCGAACCGGGTCGTTCGTGAGTCCGCCGGGCACGCCGAGCGCATCGGCGAGACGACGAGCCGGGTCGATGGTGACCACCACGGTGCGCCGCCCCAGACGCGCCGCCTCGAGCCCCAGCGCTGCTGCCGTGGTGGTCTTGCCGACTCCCCCCGACCCGCAGCAGATGAGCACCTCAGCGGTGGCGAGGTGCTGAGCCAGCGTGATCATGCGTTGCTCCAGGCGCTCGCCAGTGAGTCGATGGCCGCCGCGTCGAGCACCGCGCCGGCCACGAGCGGCACCACCAGTTGGGGCAGGGGAAGGCGCTGCTCGAGGTCTCGTCGTGTGCTGGCATGCAGTTGCCGGCGAGCGTTGCGGAACTCAGCGGCAGCCCGCATCGCCGACCCCTCGGCGGCGGCATCCGCCGGCAGCAGTGGGCCAGCATCGACGGCGTTCACCACCAGCGCGCCGAGCCGCACACCCACGCGCTCTCGAACGGCCTTGGCGGTTTCCACCGCCTCGTTCGCGGGTGTCGCTTCCGGCAGGGTGACCATCACCACGGCCGTGCGCTCGGGGTCGGACAACATCTCGTTCACCTCGGTCGCCTGCGTGTGGATGGGTCCGCCGCGCATCGTGCCGAGCAACGCCTTCGCCGCCAACAGGAAGGTGATGGCGTGGCCGGCCGCCGGGCCGTCGACCACCACGAGGTCGTAGCGACCGCTCCGCTCGAGCTGCTTGATCTTGCCGAGCACCACGATGTCGTCGATGCCGGGGCTGGCCGTGGCCACCACGTCGATGATGCCGCTGCGCGCCAGTCGCTTGGCCACCCGCGACAGGCCGTGGGAGTCGAGGTACTCCTGCAGCGAGGCAGTGGCCGAGATGTGCTGCACCTCCACCTCGGGCAGCAGTTCTGCCAGCGTCGGCTTGCCGTCGAGTTCCACCACCAGCACACGGAGTCCGCGCTGGATTGCCGCACGCGCCAGAACGGCCGTTACCGTGGTCTTCCCAACGCCTCCCTTGCCGGCCACGATGGCCAACCGGGCGGAGGTGACTGACTGCAGCGGGTTCACGCTCTTTCTCGGAGGCATTTGTGCGCAGACTAGCGATCGCCCTTCTCGTTGGCCCCCTTGCGGGCATTGCCGGGCTGTCGTTGCTGGGCTCGGTCGCCAGTGCCGCCGACCCGGTGGCCGCCGACCTGAAGCCGGTCGACGTGCTGCAGGTGTCGGGACTGTTCGACTCGGTGCAGGTGGAGTCGGTGAGCGACGCCATCGACCGCAGCGAGGCCAAGGGCTCGCAGGCGCTGATACTGCAGCTGAACACCAGCGGTGCGGTGGTGAGCGACGACGAGATGCGTGGCCTGCTGCAGCACGTCGCCGACGCCAAGGTTGCCATCGGCATCTGGGTGGGCCCGTCTCGCGACGCCCGTGCCTACGGCACCCCGGCGCAACTGTTCGGCGTGGCCGACGTGACGGCGATGGTGGCGGGCAGCCGTGTCGGCTACACGGGTCCGCTGCTCCAGCTCGACGGCGCCACGGTCGACCTCGGCCCGAATGGCGACCAACTCCGCAACGGCTCGAAGTCGTTCGCCGATGCCCGACGCGACGGAGTGCTGAAGCTGGCCACCACCGATCAGGGCGTGCCCACGGTGCGCAGCATGGTGCTGGCGATGGATGGTGTCGAGTTGCCGGACGGCACGGTGCTCGACACCGTGGCCGAGCAGTTGGGCGACAAGGGTGAGAAGCAGAACGTGTCGACGCTCGTGCGTTTCACCGGGCTCGGCATCATCGAGGAGTTGTTCCACACGGTCGCAAGTCCGCCCATCGCCTTCCTGTTCTTCGTCATCGGCTGCTGCCTGCTCATCTTCGAGTTCTTCACCGCCGGGGTGGGCGTGGCCGGTTTCGTCGGCGCCGTGCTGACCGTGCTCGGGTGCTACGGGCTTTCCGAGTTGCCGACCCGCACCGGTGCCGTGGTGCTGCTGGTGCTGGCACTGGTGGCGTTCTCCATCGACGTGCAGGTGGGCGTTCCCCGGTTCTGGACGGGCGTGGGGTTGGTGCTGTTCACGCTGGCGGCGCTGTTCCTCTACCAACCCCAGCCGGGCAACAGCCTTCGCCTCGGCTGGATCACACTGGCCGTGGGTGTGGTCGGTGTGGCATTGACCTTCGTGGTCGGCATGCCGTCGATGGTGCGCACCCGATTCGCAACCCCCACCATCGGCCGCGAGTGGATGATCGGCAGCGAGGGTGTGGCCGTCGGTGCCATCGAGCCCGATGGTGTCGCCCAGGTGGGCGAGGCGAAGTGGCGGGCGCGCACCAACCGAGCCACGCCCATCGCCGC
>CAZQPJ010000270.1:0-3800 GCA_964595105.1 uncultured Bifidobacterium sp. | reverse complement strand
GTACGAGGGTCGCTGGTTCGACCCGCAGTGCCTGATGCTGCGCGAGCCCCTGCTGCGCTGGGTCGGTGCTGCGGTCACCGGCGAGGTCACGGTGCGCCTGCGGCGCGGCGACGACTACACCGTGCTCGACACCTCGGGCCCGCATCTCACGTACGCACCCGAGCGCCTCAGCATGGAGAAGGTCGACGACGCCGCCTTCGGCCCGCTCGACCGCATCGGCCAGCTCACCATGCGCAACCTCGACATCGACGACAGCCGCGCCAAGCTCGATGTGTACCGCAACGCCGGCACGCTGGGCAGCGGTGGCCTGATGGCCCTCGAGGGCGGCGACTGACCCGATCGGGGCGGTTCAGAGCGCTGCCACGATGGCGGCGATCAGCTGCGCCCGCGGCACCAGCGTGGCCACCTCGATGAACTCGTGGTCGGCGTGAGCCCCGCCACCCACGGCACCAAGACCGTCGAGCGTGGGCACACCACGCGCCGCCGTGAAGTTGCCGTCGCTGGCCCCACCCACCGCCACGCCACGCAACGGCGCGAGGCCGGCCGCCTCTGCCGCAGCGACCGCTGTGGGGAAGATGCGCTCCGATGCGGCCAGTGGCATCGGCGGACGATTCAGACCACCGAGGATCTCGACACGAGCACCCGCCACCGAGGTGTTCATCCCGGCAAAGGCCGCCTCGATGCGCGGCCCCTCATCGAGTTCCTCGATGCGCACGTCGAACACCACGCGCGCCTGCGCGGGCACCACGTTGTCGGCGGTTCCGGCTGATGCCACCGTGGGTGTCACGGTTGTGCCCTTCGAAGGATCGGCGAAGTGGACCGCCTTGCCCACCAGTTCCGCTGCGGCGACCAGCGAGTTGATGCCCTTCTCCGGCTCGAGCCCCGCATGCGACGCCTTGCCGTGCACCACCACCTCGAAGGTGCCGGTTCCCTTGCGGGCGATCTTCAGCGCGCCGCCGTCGCCGCTGGGTTCGCACACCAGCACGTTGCCGCAGGCGATGGCGCGACGCTCGATGAGCTCGCGTGACGCACCGCTGCCCACCTCCTCGTCGGCCGTGAGGAGTATCTCCACGCCGCTGCGATCTGCCAGCGACGCCACACCGTGAACGAGCTGCACGATGCCGCCCTTCATGTCGAACACTCCCGGCCCGGTGGCGCGCCCATCGGTGACCGTGAACGGCCGCGCCGCCACCGAACCAACCGGGAACACCGTGTCGTGGTGGCCCACGATGAGCACCTTGGGAGTGCCGCCGCCCTGCCAGTGCACATGCGGCCCGTTGGCACTGGGGATGATCTGCGCCGTGCCACCGAGGCGGTGCTCGAGCAACCGGACCACCACCTGCGCCGACTCGTCGAGCAGTTCGAGGTGGAGCGACGGCGACTCGGTGTTCACCAGCGTCTCGAGGTCGGCGAGCATTTCCTGCAGATCGATCACGGCTCCATTCTGGCCGACAGTGACTCGGGTGCGAGACTCGTCACCATGAACCGCCGACTCGCCGCCGTTGCCCTCGCCGCCTCCCTCCTCGTCGCCGGGTGCAGCAACGACTCCTCCGGGCCGGCGTCCACCGCCGCACCCGACACCACACTGCCCGCAACGAGTTCCACCGCAACACTGACACCCGCCACGTTCACGGTGCAGCCGGGCACGGAACAGGTGGCCGTGTTCGGTGCCACGCCCGGCGAGGAACTCGCCGTGCGACTCGACGGCAACGAGGTGGCCACGGGCACCGTCGACACCCAGGGCTCGCTGCTGTTCCGCAACGTGGCGGCCGGTGATGGCTACCGCATCGAGTCGGACACCGCGGCCAGCGAGCCGTTCCGCATCGCGGCAATCGACGAGGTGCCAGACGCATCGCTCTACACCGAGCAGCAGACCCTGCTGCCCGCTGGTGGCTTCGGGTACATCGTCACCCGCGATGGCACGACGCTGAGCGCCAACGTCATCCTTCCCGGGCCCGCCGACGGCGGCCCCTACCCCACCGTGGTCGAGTACAGCGGCTACCAGCCGAGTGACCCCGACAGCGCGCAACTCGCCCAGCTCTACACCGCACAGGGTTTCGCCTACGTGGGTGTCAACATGCGCGGCACCGGCTGCAGCGGCGGCTCGTACCGCTTCTTCGAGACGGCGCAATCACTCGACGGCTACGACATGATCGAGGCCGTCGCCGCCCAGCCGTGGGTGAAGGACCATCAGGTGGGCATGGTGGGCATCAGCTACCCGGGCATCAGCCAACTGTTCGTGGCTGCCACCCAGCCGCCGAGCCTCAACAGCATCACGCCGCTCTCCGTGCTCGACGACAGTTTCCGCAGCACCCTCTACCCGGGCGGCATCCTGAACACCGGCTTCGCGGTCGACTGGACGAAGGCACGTGTCGACAGCGCGAAGCCCTTCGGTCAGGGCTGGTCGAAGAAGCGCGCTGACGCCGGCGACACACGCTGCGCCGACAACCAACTGCTCCGCCTACAGAACCCCGACCTCCTTCAGGAGATCGAGGACAACCCCTTCTACAAGAACCCGCTCGGCGACTCGATCGCCCCGGCGACGTTCGTCGACCGGATCAAGGTGCCGGTGTTCATCGCCGGCGCCTGGCAGGACGAGCAGACCGGCGGCCACTTCCCTGCGATGCTGCCCAACTTCACCGGTTCACCTCACGTGTACGTCACGCTCACGAACGGTTTGCACACCGAGTCGCTCAGCCCTTCGGTGGCCCGCCGCTATCTCGAGTTCCTGCAGTTGTACGTGGCCAAGAAGGTCCCCGACCTGTCGCTGGGGCCGGTCATCGCCTCCACGCTCGGCGGCGCCATCTGGGGCGTGGCCGAGTTCGGCCCGTTCGAGAACCGTTTCGCCGACATGACCTACGACCAGGCACTCGCGGCCTTCGAGGGCGAGAAGTCGGTGCGTGTCATCTTCGAACAGGGCGGCAATGCGGCCTACGCACCGGGCACACCCGAGGCCAACTTCACCGCCGAGTTCGACCGCTGGCCCATCCCGCAGGCCGTCACCACGCTGTGGGGCCTCGGCGACAACGGTGAACTGGTGGCCGGCCAGCAGGCCGCCGGCAACGGCGTCGACTCGTACGTCGCCGACCCGGCCGCACTGCCCACCACCTTCTACACCGGCGACGGCAACGGCGTGTGGCGTGCCGACGTGAAGTACGACTGGCAGGCACTGCCCGACGGCAAGGGCCTCGGCTACATCACGCCGCCGCTCGAAGCCGACACCGTGCTGGCCGGCTCGGGCTCGGTCGACCTGTGGCTGAAGGCGTCGTCGCCCGACACCGACATCGAGGTCACCATCAGCGAGGTCCGCCCCGACGGCACCGAGATCTACGTGCAGAGCGGTTGGTTGCGTGCCAGCCAGCGCGCCCTCGACACGACGGCGAGCACCGACCTCACGCCCGTGTACACCAACCTCGAAGCCGACGCAGCCGACCTTCCGGCGAACGAGTTCACGCTCGCACGCGTCGCGGTGTTCCCCTTCGCCCACCCGTTCCGTGCCGGCAGTCGCCTGAGGCTCACCATCGACGCGCCCGGCAACAACCGTGCCATCTGGGCGTTCCGCACCATCGCCGCCGGCGAGAAGGTGGAGATCGCCCACGATGCCGACCATCCGTCGCGCCTCGTCCTGTCGGTGGTGAGCGGGGTCAACGTGCCGAAGGAAGCACCGCCGGCGTGCGGAGCCCTCCGCGGCCAGCCGTGCCGCACGTGGGTGCCCGCGTCGAACGGCGGTTGACCGGGCGCCGATAGCCTCGGCTCCCCATGGACGCGACCGCACAGACCGAATCGACGCTGCGGCGCAC
>CAZQPJ010000269.1:0-3805 GCA_964595105.1 uncultured Bifidobacterium sp. | reverse complement strand
CCGCCCGGCACCTCGGGCTGGTCACGACGTAACGAACGTCGGAACCGCACCGAGGCCGCCGGGATCACAGGATCCCGGCGGCCCTTTTGCTTTTCCGGCTTCTCCGAGAGGAACCGCCATGTACACGATGAACGACACCGACATCCGCACCACATTCGACCGGCTCGTGGAGCCGATGGCCCAGCGCGTGCCCGCACCGCGGTGCGCCGATGGCAACGGCACCCTCACGCACCTGTTCTTCTCGGACGTCCCGCTCGACATCGCACGCGCCAAGGCGATCTGCGGCAAGTGCCAGCTGGCCACCACCTGCCGAGCCGGTGCGCTCGAGCGTGCGGAACCGTGGGGCGTGTGGGGCGGTTCGCTCATCGAGAACGGCCGCATCGTCGACCACAAGCGTCCCCGCGGACGGCCGCCGAAGCACGCCAGACCGCCCGTGGTGGTCGACGAGGTGCCCCTGCCTCCGCACTACGTGCGTGACCACCGGGTGGCCTGACACCCGAGCCCCATCCCCACGGTCAGCGGCAACGCATCGACGACCCGCCGACCGCACACCCTCCGGCCCCCGCCCGTTGCGTTCCCCCCGACGCAATGGCGGGGGCCGGTTCGGTGCTGCCCGGCACGCCGGGTTCCTCCGGCACACCACGGGTAGCCTTCCCTGCGTGAGGGTGCGACCGAGGTTGATGATCGTGTCGCTCGCCGTCGCGCTCGCCCTGTCGGTACTGGTCGGCTGGCTCGTCGCCCGCTCCGGGTCAACCCCTGTGGCCACCCTCGACCAATCGGTGAAGCCGCCCACCATCGGCACCAACCGCCCCGTGAAGGGCGAGCGCCTTCCTGCCATCACCCTCGCCACCGCCGACGGCTCCACGTTCTCGACCGCCGAGCTGGTGGGCCAGCCGATGGTGATCAACGTGTGGGGCTCCACATGCGGTCCGTGCAAGAAGGAACTTCCCGACTTCGCCGCCACGCACCTCGTCTTCGGCGATCGTGTCCGTTTCGTCGGTGTCGACTACCTGCCACCGAGCGACCTCGAGGAGGAGTTCGCTCGCAGTCGCGGCGTGCAGTACGAGCTGCTCTACGACGCAACCGGCGAGTTCGTCGACACGATGCAGATCGCTGCGTTCCCCGTCACGCTGTTCGTCTCGTCCGACGGCACCATCGTGCAACAGACCGGCCAACTCGACAGCGCGAGGTTGACCGCCCTCATCGAGAGCGAACTGCTGTGAACCTCTCACTCAGTTTCATCCGCGGCCTCCTCGCATCGATCAACCCGTGCGGTTTCGTGCTGCTGCCCACCTACCTCATGTACTTCCTCGGCGTCAGCGTCACCGACGAGAAGGCCCAGCGCGCACCCATCGGGCGTGCGTTGACCGTGGGCCTCGCCGTGTCGTCGGGGTTCCTCGGTGTCTTCTTCGTCCTCGGCACCATCACCCAGTTCGGCACCGCCTGGCTGATGGCCAACTCGAAGTACGCCACCGCCGTCATCGGCGTGCTGTTCGTGTGCCTCGGTATCGCGATGTTGTTCGGCTACAAGCTGCCGGTCACCACGCCCACGCTCGCCCGGGGCGAAACGCGGCGCACCCTCCGGTCGATGGCGTGGTACGGCGTCGTCTACTCGGTGGCCTCGCTCGGCTGCACCCTGCCGCTCTTCATCTCGACCCTCTTCCAGGCCGGCGAGCGAGCCGGCTACTGGTCGGGTGTCGCCAACGTGGTGATGTACGCGCTCGGGATGACCATGGTGGTCGTCTCGCTCACGGTCGCGCTCGCCTCGGCCAACATCGGGTTCGTGCGCTGGCTGAAGCACAAGATGCAGTACGTCGAGATGGTCTCGGGCGCGTTCGTGCTCCTGTCGGGCCTCTACCTCCTCTGGTACTTCTACTGGCGGGACGTGCGCGAGACGGGCGACCCGCTCACCGACGCCGTCGACCGGCTCCAACAGCAGTTGCAGACCTGGCTGAACGACAACTGGCGAATCATCGGAATCGTGCTCGGCACCGTGATCGTCAGCGCCGTCGCGTACGCGACAATGCGAGAGCGCTCACGTCAGCGCTCCGCCGAATGACCACCACCGCGCCTTTCCGTCAATTGCTCGACACCGAGGGTGTCCGTGAGGTGTGCGAGTTGCGCGGCCGTGTGGGCTTCATGGCCTACCACGGCGGCTCGTTGGAAGAGGTCACCGACGTCATCGCTGCTCGGGCGGCCGAGGCGTGCGGCGCCAGCTACTACGGCGTGCTGCAGCCACCCGATCTGAAGTGGCACATCCCATCGCACCACGTCGCCCCCGAGCACTCACCGACCCTGCAGGCCTTCCTCGACCACGTCGACACGGTGGTCACCGTGCACGGCTACGGCCGCGACGGCATGTGGACCACCGTCCTGTTGGGTGGACAGAACCGCGACCTTGCGGAGCACCTCGCCGAGCACCTCGGTCCGCACCTCCCCGACTACACGCTGGAAACCCGGCTCGAGCACATCCCTGTGGAGCTGCGCGGCCTGCACCACCGCAATCCGGTGAACCTTCCCCCGGGGAAGGGAGTGCAGATCGAACTGCCGCCGCGCATCCGTGGCCGGGGCATGAAGTGGATCGACTGGGCCGGGCCCGATCTGGTGCCGCACACGCAGTCGCTCATCGACGGCCTCGCCGCCGCCATCGCCGCCTGGACCCTCTGACCCGCCCCCGCCTCGAGCTGACGGAGGTTTCCGTGCGCACCTGTACGGCACGGAAACCTCGGTCCGGACTAGATGGGGGCTTCCGTGCGCACCTGTGCCGCACGGAAACCTCGATCTGGGTCAGGGAGCGAGGCGCTCCAGGTGCCACGAGTCGCCGCCGAGTGCTCCGTCACCCGAGCCGAGCAGCGAGTAGGCGACTCGGTCGTGCAGGCGGCTCGGACGGCCCTGCCAGAACTCGAAACGGCGCGGTCGCAGCAGCCACCCACCCCAGAAGGCCGGGCGCGGCACATCACCGTCGGCGAAGGTGGCACCCATCTGTTCCACGCGACGCTCCAACCATTCACGGTCGGGAATCGGCTGTGATTGCGGCGACGACCACGCACCCACCTGCGAGCCCCTCGGACGGCTGGCGAAGTACTCGTCGCTCTCGACCTCGGGCAGTCGCTCCACCTCGCCCACCACGCGAACCTGTCGGTGCAACTGCAACCACGTGAACAGCATGCTGGCGCGGGGCTCCGCCGTCAGCTGTCGGCCCTTCGCCGAGTCGTAGTTGGTGAAGAAGCTGAAGCCACGCTCGTCGGCACCACGCACGAGCAGGTAGCGCGACTGGGGCCACCCTTCCTCGTCGACCGTGCCGAGCACGAACGCATGGGGCTCCACACAACCGGCCTCGCCGGCCTCGGCGTACCAGCGCTGCCACTGGTGCATCGGGTCGAGGGCCACGTCGGCGATGTCGAGACCGGCGGTCTCGTAGTCGGTGCGACGTGAGGCGAGGTCGTGCTGGTGGTTGCTCATTGCGGCGCGATGACCTCGATGCCGCGCATGTACGGCCTCAGGGCGGGAGGCACCACCACGCTGCCGTCGGGTTGCCGGTAGTTCTCGAGGATGGCGGCCCACACACGCGGCACGGCGAGAGCCGAACCGTTCAGCGTGTTGGCGATGGTGGTGCCCTTCTCGCCGGCCGTCTTGAAACGGATGTCGGCGCGGCGCGCCTGGTAGTCGCTGAACCAACTGCACGACGACACCTCGAGCCAGTTGTCGCAACCCGGCGCGTACACCTCGATGTCGAAACTGCGGTGATGGCTCTGGCCCATGTCACCGGTGCAGATCTCGATGATGCGGTACGGGAGACCGAGGC
>CAZQPJ010000268.1:0-3834 GCA_964595105.1 uncultured Bifidobacterium sp. | reverse complement strand
GATGTCGGCCACTCACCTTCGCCAGCGATGTCGGGCTGGACTCGTCCGGTTCTACTGAGCGGCGACCGGGATCGACGCTGTTCTTCCGAAGGCTCGGAGGTGATGGCCTCGTCAACGCCGTGCGGAAATGCTACCGCGCCGGAGCGCCGCCACTCACTGCGTGTCGTCGCGGCGGATGTCGAGCGGGCGCAGGTACGGCTGGCTCGGCACCTCACCGGTGACATCGGCGACAGGAGCTTCTCCGGTGACATCATCGGCGCCGACCACACTCTCCGACTCGACCTCGTCGAGCGACTTCCATTCGAGATTCGGCGCCACTGGCGACACCACCGACGGGGCCACGCTGAACGAAGGCACCGAGGGAAGGGTCGGCTGGGCTGGCCGCTCGATGGGAGCCGAGATGTCGCCGAACGACGGGCCACGCAACGGGATCTCACCGGTCGGGTCGGGGGCGATCGGCTGCATCGACGCCGGAAGCGGCTCGGCGGAGGCCGAGAGCAGCGGGCGGCGCATGTCGGCGAGCCCACCCGGCACACGCTCGACCATGTCATGCAACTGCACCGCTGCGTCGCGGAGACGTTCACGTTGCGACACGATGAACTGTTCGAGGTGTTCCACGTCGGCGATGAGGAAGTCGCGCCGGGCCAGCAGCGACTGCACCTCGCTCTCGGCACGAAGGCGTTCGTCAGCGACCGAGCGACGGGCGTCCTCCCTGGCTTCGTCAACAGCCTTCGAGGCCATGCTCCGAGCCGAGTCGAGTACCCGACCGGCTTCCTCTCGGGCCCCGTTGAGGAGGCGGTCAGCCTCCAGGCGGGCCTCCGCCACCGCGGCATCCGCAGTGCGCTGCGCGAGCAGCAGGGTCCGGCTGATCATCTCGGTGTCGCCGCTCGACGAGGGCGCCGCCACCGGGGCCGGTGCGGCGACCGGCGCTGCCCCCACCTGAGTGGTGACCTCCTGCAGTTTGGCCACCGCGGCGCGAGCCCGCGCCTCCATGGCGGTCGCCTGATTCTGGGCGGTCTCGACGACCGTCGCCACCTGGTCCTTGAAGGCGTCGACCTCATCGGGGTCGTAGCCCCGCTTCACGACCCGGAAGCTGGTGTTGCGGACGGTCTGCGGGGTCATCTCCATGCGAGAGATGTTAGGCACAAACCGCGTGCCCAACCCGTGAGCCGAGACCGGCAGGAGACCCGAGGATCAGTCGCCGTAGCCGTCGTCGAAACCCGATGGCCTGGCCGGGGGTTTCAGCAGGAAGACGCCGGACGCGACCTTCTCCATGGTGCCGTTGAGCCCGTAGCAGAGGCCGCTCGCGAAGTCGACGAGACGACGGGTGGTCTCCTTGTCGGTGCCTTCGAGGTTCATGATGACCGGCTGGCCTTCCTTGAACTTGTCGGCGACCTCCTGTGCCGCGGTGAACGCTCGCGGCCTGACAGTGGCAGGTTCGCCCGCGGCCGTTGCACCCGTGGTGCGCGGCACCACGGTGGGGCGAGGGTTGATGGGCCGAGGCTGCACACCGCTGTCGTCACTCGGCGACGTCGGGCGACGCACCGTGACGTCGGCATCACTGCGAGGGAACGTCGGCCGCGTCGGCACCGGGCGCACTGCCGCATCCGTGTCGTAGTCGGGATATCCGCCACGAGGGGTACGAGACTCTTCTCGCGGCTGCCGAGGTGCACGAACGGGGCGCTCGGGCTCGATGTGCTCCTCGTAGTCGTCGTAGGCGTCATCGGGCCCGAGGCCCAGATAGTCCATCGCCCTCTTCCACATCGACATGCCTTGCCCTCCTCGGCGCAAAGGCTACAGCACCCGCGATGCCGCGGGTGGACGTGCACCGAACAGCGCGCTTCCGACTCGCACCTGAGTGGAGCCCTCCTGCACGGCCACTTCGAGGTCATCGGTCATGCCCATCGAGAGCACCTCGAGGCCCAGCCGATCGAGCAGCGAGCGCACGACACGGAAGCCCGGACGAGCAGCCTCCGGGCCTCCCGAGGTGGGACCCACCGTCATGAGGCCCCGCACGTGAAGACCCTTCGCACGCGCATGCTCGAGCAGCGCCGGTACGTCGGCCACGGGGCAGCCGCCCTTGCCCGGCTCGTCCGACGTGTCGACCTGCAGCAGTACTGCGGCACCGGGAACCCGTTTGGCCAGTTCGTCGACGAGTGACGTCCGGTCGACGGTCTCGTAGCAGGTGATGATGGGCGCCAGCATCCGCACCTTGTTCGACTGCAACTGCCCGATGAAGTGGACTCCGAAGGGTCGGGCCACGCCGCCGAGCTTCGTGACGACCTCCTGCGCATAGTTCTCGCCCACGGCTGCACACCCGGCGCGGTGTGCAGCCCAGCACGCCTCGACACCGAATGTCTTCGTCACCGGCAGCACCCTCACGCCCACTCCCCCGGCGCGTTCGATGCGGTCGCGCACCGCCGCGAGCCGGTCGGCGACCTGTCGGTCGAAGTCATCGCTCACTGGCGCTCACTCCCTCATCATCGCCGACACGGTCATCACCTGGCGGCCTCGATCACCGCGGCGGTGCGAATAGAACTCGGTCGGAGAGCAGCGGGTGCATTCGCTGAGCACGTCGAGCGAGACACCGACCTCAGCGAGGGCCGCCTTCACCACCGCCGGCATGGAGAGCGCCGGCGCTCCTTCACGGGTGGTGGAGCGGACCTGCTCGCCGTAGCGAGCGACCACGCGATGGAGGTCGTCGGCCCCGAACTCGTAGCAGCACGAATGGATGCAGGGGCCGAGCACGGCTTCGACCGTGGTCGACGGCATCGCTTCGACTGCCGCCTGGAGCACGCCGTCGAGAGCGCCTCGCCACCCCGCGTGCGCAACGCCCACGGCACCATCGTCACCCACCAGCACCACGGGGGCGCAGTCGCCAACCCACACGCTGAGCACGGCACCGAGACTCGACGTGACTGCAGCGTCACCCTCCGCCCGATCGCAGGCACCAGGACGATCCACCACCACCACGCCGACGCCATGCACCTCATCGAGTTGGGTCCATGCCCCGGGCGCGAACGACTGGCGGCGATGCTCGAGCACGCGCGGGTCGATGTCGAGATGGAAGTCGCCATCGGAACGACTGCTGCACTGGACGTGAACGACCCGCGGGCCGCGCACGTATCGGGCGGAGCGAGGGCTCATCGCCCCGGCGACCTCACTTCAGAAAGGCAGGAACGTCGAAATCGTCGTCGCCGTCGCCGCCGGTGCTCGGCGACTCGTCGGCGAAGAGGTCCTTCAGCGTCGACGCCGGCTTCGGGTCGGGCACGGCGCGAACGGAGGGACGGTTGCCCTGGCCGCTCGCGCTGTCCCAACGGTCGAAGCCTGCCGCGATGACGGTGACCCGCACCTCATCACCGAGTTCGTCGTCGATGACCGTACCGAAGATGATGTTGGCGTCCTGATGAGCGACACCGTGGATGATCTCGGCAGCGGCATTCATCTCGAAAAGGCCCATGCTCGAGGGGCCAGTGATGTTGAGGAGCACGCCGCGGGCACCGTCGATGGCCGCCTCGAGCAGCGGACTGCTGATGGCTGCCTTCGCGGCAGTGACAGCGCGGTTCTCGCCGCTCGCCTGACCGATGCCCATCAGCGCCGAGCCAGCACTCGAGAGGATCATCTTCACATCGGCGAAGTCGGTGTTGATGAGGCCCGGCGTCGTGATGAGGTTGGTGATGCCCGACACACCCTGCAGCAGCACCTCGTCTGCCATCTTGAACGCGTTCAGCACGCTGGTCTTCTCGTTGGCAACGGTGAGCAGGCGATCGTTCGGAATGACGATGAGGGTGTCGACCTTCTCCTTCAGGCGCTGCACGCCCGTGTCGGCCTGCA
>CAZQPJ010000267.1:0-3838 GCA_964595105.1 uncultured Bifidobacterium sp. | reverse complement strand
GCTCACCATTCGTTGCAACGGGCTCGACACGCCGTGGGGCCGCGACGACCTGGCAGCCGCCGCTGGTTCGGGCGCAGCCGCCGTGGTGATTCCCAAGGTCGGTTCAGTGGCCTACCTCGACGAGGTGTCGGCCATCCTCGACGCCGCGGGTGCCCCGGCCTCGATGCGCATCTGGGCCATGGTGGAAACCCCCACCGCCATCTTCGACGCCCGCGCCATCGCTGCGCACCCGCGAGTGAACGTGCTGGTGATGGGCACCAACGATCTGGCACGCGAACTGCGGGCAGCGCTCGGCACCGCCGGTCGTCATCCGTTGGTGCCGCACCTCGCCACGGCGCTGGCAGCCGCACGCGAAGCAGATCGCGTCATTCTCGACGGCGTGTACAACGACGTGAAGAACCTCGACGGGTTCCGTTCCGAGTGTGTGCAGGGCTTCGAGATGGGTTTCGACGGCAAGACGCTCATCCACCCCGATCAGGTGCCGGTGTGCAACGACGTGTGGGCGCCCAGCGAGGCCGACATCGACAACGCACGCGGCCTCATCGCCGCGTTCGAGGCCGGCATCGCCGAGGGCAAGGGCGTGGTCACCTTCAACGGTCGGATGATCGAGAACCTGCACGTGGCCAACGCCCAGCGCCTGCTGGCCGTTGCCGATGCCATCGCCTCGCTCGGCTAGCAGGGCGTGCACGGGCTGAGCGGCTCAGCCGTCGAGGTTGCGGTGCGCCACGGCGCCGTGGGCGTGGGCCAACGCCGACACGGTTTGCGCCATCTCGACGTCGAGCATGGAGATGCGGCCGCCGATGCTGTGGGTGCTGAGCTCCACGCGCACCACTCCGGGGTAGCGAAGACCGACCTCGGGGTGATGATCCGCGTCGTCGGCGGCGGCACCGATGGCAGCCACGAGCGCGGCTGCCGCGGCGAAGGGTCGCAGCGCGAACTCGGCCACCACGCCCCCTTCGTGCGCTGTCCAGTCGGCCACACCGTCGTGCGCCATGAACTCGGCCGGGTCGAGCGCCCGCGGTGCCATCAGGTGCGCCGCCGGCGCTGACGCTCCATCAGGCTGCACCAGTCCCACTGGGCGCCGCCCATGGCGGTCACCTCGGCCAGCATCTGGCCCACCATCGAGGTGACCGGCAGCGGCACGTTCATGGCGGTGGCCTCGTCGAGCACGAGCCCGATGTCCTTGCGCATGAGCGTGGTGGAGAAGCCGTAGTCGTACTGGCCGTCGAGCATCCTCTCGGCGCGGTTGGCCATCTGCCACGACGCCGAGCTCCCCTGCAGCATCACGTGGATCACGCGCTTCACGTCGAGGCCGGCAGTCTCGGCGAAGTCGAGGCCTTCGGCCAGCGCCTGACACAGCCCCACCACGCAGATCTGGTTGGTCATCTTGGTGATCTGGCCCGCGCCCGACGGACCCATCAGCACGATGCGTGCGCCGTAGGCGGCCACCACGGGTTCCGCCATGGCGAAGGCGCCATCGTCACCGCCCACCATCACGGTGAGGGTGCCGTTGCGAGCACCGTCGACACCACCCGACACGGGAGCGTCGAGGAAGTGCGCACCCTGCGCGGCCACCCGTTCAGCCACGTCGCGCGACGCCTGAGCCGACGTGGTGGAGTGGTCGATCCACACGGCACCAGCCGCGAGCACCGGCACCACCTGCTCGGCCACGTCGAGCAGCTGCGGGTCTGCCGGCAGCGAGGTGACCACCATGGCGGCGCCCTCGGCGGCGACCGCCGGGCTCGCGGCGGCCGCACCACCGTGTTCGGCCACCCACCGCTCGACCACACCCGGGGCGGCGTCGCACACCACCACGTCGTGGCCGGCCTTGGCCAGGTGTGCAGCCATGTGCCAGCCCATGCGGCCGATGCCGATCACGGCGATGCGGGCCGGCGCGGCGGTCATGCCGGCACCCCGGGCTTGCCGCGGTCGGCAAGCGTGAACCCGCCGGCGAGACGGGCGTGCACACGGCCGCCACTCGCCATGGCCAGGATGAGCACCATCTCGTCGGGCCGAGGCCCGTCGGGTACGCCCACCTCGATGGCGTCGTAGTGGCTGCCCACGTAGCTCCACTCGAGATGCGTGATGGGGACGTCGAGGCGGGCGCCCACGGCACCGACCTTCTTCGTGGACGCCACGATGGCCGTGCCCTTGCCCAGCGCCGCACGCATGCCGCCACCGCCCGGAATGTGCCACATCGCACCGTGCTCGATCTCGCCGTTCACGCCCACGATGGCGCCCTTGCCGTAGCCGTCGATGAGCGACGCGTCGCCGCCGAGATGGCCGATGAGGATGTTGCCGAGTCGCTCCCCCAGTGCCCGGAGTTCGTCGCTGGCCGGCGACAGATCGGCGACCCACTGCCCCACGTACGGGTTGGTCACCACCGCCGCGATGGCGCCCTTCAGCACCGGACGCTCGGGCGCTGGGCCCAGGTCGTGCTGGATCTCCTCCACCACCGTGACGATCTTGCGGACGTTGAACAACATGGCGACTCCTCGATGGCGGACGGCGCCCGGAGGCTAGTGCTCAGAGGGCGGTGCGGAAGAGGGACGTGGTGCGGTTCCACGCCGCTGCCGACGCCGCCGCATCGAACACCTCCGGACGGCTGTCGTTGAAGAACGCATGGTGTGTGCCCGCGTGGATGTGCATGGTGGCGTCCTTGCCGAGTTCGCGAAGGCGGGCTTCGAGCGCTCGCGTGGCATCGGGGTTGGCGAAGTCGTCGTGCTCGGCGTACTCGCCCACCACCGTGGCCGCGATGGCCGACAGGTCGGGTTGGGCACTCGCCCACGGGATGACCCCGTAGTAGGGGGCGCACGCCGCCACGGCGTCGGGCCGTTGGGCGGCCACCACCAGCGCCAAGCCTCCGCCCATGCAGTAACCAACAACCCCCACCTTGGCGCCGCCCGATCGCTCCACCAGCAGGTCGACCGCTCCGCTGAGGTCCTTGCCCGCCTGGTCGATGTTGAGCGCCATCATCAGCTTGCCCGCGCCATCGGGTTCGGTGCTCGACTGTCCGTGGTAGAGGTCGGGCGCCAGTGCCGTGAAACCTGCGGCGGCGAAGCGGTCGACCACGTCACGGATGTGCGGCACGAGGCCCCACCACTCCTGAATCACCAGCACACCGGGACCCGACCCCGCGATGTAGCCGTCGCAGGTGTGACCGTTGCTGCTGAAGGTGACGTTCTCTCCCATGGCACGACCGTATCGCAGGCCGTTGATGGCACTCGCGAGAACTTTGTACTGACACAAAGAGCAGTCTGTACGCCACCCGCTGTGACAGTTACGATTGACGCATGACCGTGCTCGACACCAACCCCGCCGACGCCTTCGCCAATGACCGGAAGCACGTCTTCCACAGTTGGAGCGCACAGGCACTCATCAACCCTCTCGTGGTCACCCGCGCCGAGGGCAGCCACTTCTGGACCGAGGACGGCACGAAGTTCCTCGACTTCTCCAGCCAGTTGGTGAACATGAACATCGGGCACCAGCACCCCAAGCTCGTGGCCGCCATCCAGGAGCAGGCCGGCCGCCTGTGCACGGTGGCACCCTTCCACGCCAACGACGCCCGCAGCGAGGCTGCCCGCCTCATCGCTGAGGTGGCTGGCGGCGACCTGAACATGGTGTTCTTCACCAACGGCGGTGCCGAGGCCACCGAGAATGCCGCCCGCATGGCCCGTCTTCACACCGGCCGCATGAAGGTGCTCACCCACTACCGCAGTTACCACGGCGCCACCAGCGGCGCCATCAGCCTCACCGGCGACCCGCGTCGCTGGACCGCCGAACCCGGCATGCCCGGCGTGGTGAAGTTCTGGGGCCCCTACGCGTATCGCAGCGCGTT
>CAZQPJ010000266.1:0-3840 GCA_964595105.1 uncultured Bifidobacterium sp. | reverse complement strand
CGACTGGCCTGCTCGCCGTCACGCAGGTCGGCCGCCAACGCCAGCCATCCCTCGGGCATGCCCGTGTCGGGCAGCGAACGGGCGCACACCGCCACCGTGGCACCGGCAGCGGCGAACCGTTCCGCCACCACACGGCCCACGCCACGAGTGCCGCCGGTGACCAGCACCACCTGCCCCGAGTAGTCGAAGGATGCCGAACCCACGGCCGCACTCTAGCCACCCGCTTTCTGACGGACCGTCAGATTGGGGGTACCATCGGCCGAATGGCAGGCATCAGCACGCACATCGACGAACGGGGCATCGCCGAGGTGGTCATGGACTGCCCGCCGGTGAACGCCCTCACCGTGGCCCAGTGGTTCGACGTGGCCGATCAGGTGGCCGCCGCCGGCCGCAACCCGGAGGTGCGCTCGGTGGTGCTGCGCGCCGAAGGCCGCGGCTACAACGCAGGCGTCGACATCAAGGAGATGCAGAACACCACCGGCTTCACGGCGCTCATCGGTGCCAACAAGGGGTGCTATGCCGCCTTCGCCGCCGTGTACGAGTGCGCCGTGCCGGTGATCGCCGCCGTGCACGGCTTCTGCCTGGGCGGCGGCATCGGTCTGGCCGGCAACGCCGACATCATCGTGGCGTCCGACGATGCCTACTTCGGCCTGCCCGAGGTCGACCGCGGGGCATTGGGCGCCGCCACGCACCTCTCACGCCTCGTGCCGCAGCACAAGATGCGGGCCATGGTCTACACATCGGCCACCGCCACCGCCGCCGAACTGCACCACTACGGCAGCGTCCACTCGGTGGTTCCCCGGGCTGAACTGCGCGACGCATCCATGTCCCTCGCTGCCACCATCGCCGCCAAATCGCCCACGGTCATCCGCGCCGCGAAGGAGAGCCTCAACGGCATCGACCTGTGGGACGTGAAGAAGAGCTACCGCTTCGAGCAGGGCTTCACGTTCGAACTGAACCTCAGTGGCGTGTCCGACGAACTCCGCGACGACTTCGCCGGCACGAAGAAGGCGGCCGAACAGTGAGTCGCGACAAACGCATCACCCACCACGACGCCATCGCATCGCTGCGCAGCGGCATGACCATCGGCATCGGTGGCTGGGGAAGCCGCCGAAAGCCGATGTCGTTGGTGCGGGCACTGCTGAACAGCGACCTCACCGACCTCACCATCGTGTCGTACGGCGGCCCCGATGTGGGTCTGCTGGCGGCAGCCGGGAAAGTCCGTCGACTCGTCTACGGGTTCGTGTCGCTCGACTCGATTCCCCTCGAGCCGCACTTCCGAGCCGCACGCCAGGGCGGCACCATTCCCGAGTGCGTCGAGTACGACGAGGGCATGCTGCAGTGGGCTCTCTACGCAGGGTCGCTGCGGTTGCCGTTCCTGCCCACCCGGGCCGGGCTCGGTTCCGGCGTGGTCGACGTGAACCCGGCGCTGCGCACCGTCACCTCGCCGTACGACGACGGCGAGACACTGCTGGCCGTTCCTGCCATTCGCCTCGATGCCGCCTTCGTGCACCTCAACCGGGCCGACGCGGCGGGCAACGCCCAATTCCTCGGGCCCGACCTCTACTTCGACGACCTGTTCCTGGCTGCATGCGAACCGGGCCACCGGTACGTGTCGTGCGAGCGCGTGGTGCCCACCGAGCGACTGCTCGACGAAGGCACGTTCCACACCCTGCGCATCAACCGATCGATGGTCGATGGCGTCATAGAGGCGCCCAACGGCGCGCACTTCACCAACTGCCAGCCCGACTACGAACGCGACGAGGCCTTCCAGAAGGAGTACGTCACGGCGGCGGCCGACCCTGCGCTGTGGGGCGAGTTCCGCGGCCGATTCCTCGACGGCGACGAGGCGCACTACCAGGCCGCCGTGGCCGAATGGAGGGCAGCGCGATGAGCCACCTGGCCGACATCGTGGTGGTGGCCGCCGCCGATGCGTTCCGCGGCGACGGCGAGATCTTCGCCTCCGGCATGGGCACCATCCCCATGCTGGGCGCACGTCTGGCGCGCAGCACGTTCGAACCCGATCTGCTGGTGAGCGACGGCGAGGCGTTCTTCGTGGGCAACGAGTTGCCCATCGGCGGCACCGACAAGCTCATCGAGGGCTGGATTCCCTTCCGGGCCGTGTTCGACACGCTCTGGGGAGGCCGGCGCCACGTGATGATGGGTGCCTCGCAGATCGATGCACGGGGCAACACCAACATCGCCAACATCGGGCCCTGGGACCGGCCCAAGGCGCAACTGTTGGGCGTGCGCGGCGGACCCGGCAACACCATCAACCACGCCACCAGTTTCTGGATCCCGAAGCACACCGCATCGGTGTTCACCGCCACTGTCGACATGGTGAGCGGCATCGGCTACGACCGCGCCGAGGCACTGGGCGGATGGGTGAAGGAACATCACCACCTGCGGCGTGTCATCACCAACCTCGCCGTGCTCGACTTCGACTGCCCCGAGCGGCGCATGCGCCTGCGCAGCGTGCACCCGGGCGTGAGCGTCGACGACGTGGTGGCCGCCACCGGCTTCGACCTGGTGATTCCGTCCGACGTGCCCACCAGCCGCGAGGCCACCGCCGAGGAGCTCGACGTGCTCGCCCGGCTCGACCCCAAGGGGCTTCGCCTGCGCGAAGTGCCCGACCCGCAGTAGCCGTGCATTCCGTGCTGCGCACGAAGGTGTGCGACCTGTTCGGCATCGAGGTGCCCATCGTGCAGACCGGCATGGGCTGGGTGGCCGGGGCGAAGTTGGTGTCGGCCACCGCCAACGCCGGCGCCCTGGGCGTGCTGGCCAGTGCCACCATGGACATGGCCGAACTGCGCACCGCCGTGGCCGAGGTGAAGAGCCGCACCACGCGGCCGTTCGGCGTGAACCTGCGCGCCGACGCGCACGACATCGACGAGCGCATCGCGCTGCTCATCGACGAGGGCGTGAAGGTGGCGTCGTTCGCTCAGGCACCGAACGAGAAGGTCATCGCCCGGCTGCACGACGGTGGCGTGCTGGTGGTGCCGTCGATCGGCGCCAAGCGCCATGCCGAGAAGGTGCTGCAGTGGGGCGTCGACGCCGTGCTGGTGCAGGGCGGCGAGGGCGGCGGCCACACCGGGTCGGTACCCACCAGCATCCTGCTGCCACAGGTGGTCGATGCGGTGCAGGGCCGGGTGCCGGTGATCGCCGCCGGCGGCTACTTCGACGGCAGAGGCCTGGTGGCCGCGCTCGCCTACGGCGCCGACGGCATCGCCATGGGCACACGCTTCCTGCTCACCAGCGACTCGTCGGTGCCGCAGGCCGTGAAGGACCTCTACCTCACCAAGGGCGTCACCGACACCACCGTCACCAAGCAGGTCGACGGCGTGCCCCACCGAGTGCTCACCACCGATCTGGTGGCACAGCTCGAATCCACCCGCGGCAAGGTGTGGTCGCTGCCCCGCGCGCTGCTGAACGCCAACCGCTTCAAGCGCATCAGCGGCCTCAGCCTGCGGCAGATGTGGAGCGAGGGTCGAGCCATGAAGAAGTCGGGCGGGCTCACCACCACGCAGATGCTGATGGCAGCCAACACTCCGATGCTGCTGAAGGCAGCACTGGTGGAGGGCAACACGGCCAGCGGTGTGATGGCCAGCGGCCAGGTGGTGGGTGTCATCGACGACCTGCCCACGTGCCGTGAACTCATCGATCGCATCATGGGCGAGGCCGAGGCCGCGCTGGGGAGGTTGCAGGGCTGATGGCCACCACCGTGCTGCACGGCACCGAGGGCGTGCTCGCCGCGAACGGCACGCATCTCGGTCACAGCGACTGGCTGGAGATCACCCAGGAGCGGGTGAACCAGTTCGCCGACGCCACGGGCGACCACCA
>CAZQPJ010000265.1:0-3867 GCA_964595105.1 uncultured Bifidobacterium sp. | reverse complement strand
CGTGGCGCCGATGGCGGGGGAGGAGGAAGGGGATCTCACCGTCCCCTCCGCGGACGGCGGCTACGGTGGCGTGCTCCGTGGATCGGCCTACGAAGCGACGCTCGCGCCGTCGTCGGTGTTGCTCGAGTTGCTCGAGTCGAGCAACCACAGTTGAGCGGCGCCCCGTGCACCTGCCCCTTCATGCGCGTGGCCCGTGGATCGGGGCGCTGTGTCACACTGCTCGCCGTGCGAAACATGACGCCTCACCTGATGGAACAGGCCCCATGACCACCCAGCCGTTCGTGGTGCCGGGCACCGACTCATGGATGGAAGGTGACCTCCACGTGGCCCTGGCCACACCTCGAGGCGCGAACGGGCCCGTGCCGCTCGTGATGCTGCTCGATGGCCAGTCGATGTTCCTCACCGCCACCGAGTTCACGCGCACGGTCACCATGGTGTCGATGGGGGCACTTCCCCCAGTGGCGGTGATGGGCGTGTGGCGGCACAGCGCGAACCCGCTCGACTACGTGTCGTCTCGGTTCCGTGACTTCACGCCGTTCGAGTGGACGCTGCCCGAACCCTTTGCTGCCGACAATGCGATGTCGCCGCACGGCACAGGTGGTGGGCCTTCCTTCCTCGGCGAACTGATCGACCGCGTGCTGCCGGCTGCCCGTGAGCGACTCGACATCGCCGACGTCACCATCGGCGGATGGTCGCTGTCGGGTCTGTTCGCCGCGTGGGCGTGGCGAGAGCGGCCCGACGTGTTCACCAACCTGATCGCCATCAGCCCTTCGCTGTGGTGGCATCACAGCCGCCTGCTCGAGGAAGGACTTGCCCCTCGCCCCGGGGCGCGAGCGTTCATCAGCGCTGGCGAACGGGAGGAGGGCGACATGGCATTGGTGTGGCCGCAGGCGTTCGCCAACCCCGAGCAGCGAGCCGCCGCAGGCATGGTGCGCAACGCCGTCGCGTTCGGGCAGTTGTGCGAGGCCGCCGGTGTCGACACCAAGTGCGTGGTGCTGGCCGACGAGCACCACACCACGCTGGCGCCGGCCTCACTGGCGCTGGCGTTCCGCCACCTCTACGCCTCGCCCTGACCGGTCGACAGCACGTCGGCGCTGCCGAGCGAAGGTCCGTCAGCCCGGAAGCGCAGCGCGCAACTGATGGACCACCCACATGCTCACTGCCTGCACCGCGTCGTCGCGCCACGAGAGTCGCCCCGGCCTGTACTTGGCCGAGGCCAATGCGCGCTGTTGCTTCTCGAGAATGCCGACGTCTTCGCGTGCCACCTTCTCCCAGCGGTCGTAGTAGGGCAGTGCCTTCTCGTGGAAGCCGGGCGCAGCAGCCACGTGGGCCGGGAAGCAACCACCGACCTCCAGCAGGGTTCGGTCTGCGGCGATCGGCGTGACGTTGAGCCACCACATGCAGTCCTGCGCCACGGCGAACTGGCACGCAGGGTGGAGCACGGTGAAGTACGTACCCATGCGGGCGTCGTCGTCGAGACCCTCGATCACCGGGAACGGGGGAGGTGTGTCGGGCAGTGTGGCGATGCTGCGTCCGGAGATCACCTGGATGCACTTCCAGTCGCCCGAGGTCTCGAGTGTGCGCGAGTCCTGCCTGCCCACGGTCTCGCGGTGCACGATGCCCGTGTGGTAGCTCTCCATCGCGTTCTCGAGGATGAGCTTCCAGTTGCACTCGTTCATGATCGAGATGCGCCACGTGCACACCATCTCGTCGAGCCGATGCGAGGCGAGTCGCTGCGGCAGGTCGCCGAGGTCGTGCAGCAGGCTGGTGGCATCGTCGTCGAAGTTGATGAACGCGAAGCCGTTCCACGACTCGAGCCGCACGGGAACGAGCCCGTTCTCGCTGCGATCGAAGTCGACCGCCTGCTGCATGTCGGGACAGGTGGCCAGCGACCCATCGAGCGTGTAGCTCCAGGCGTGATATGGGCAGATGAACCGCCGTGCCGAGCCCTCTCCCTCGGCGAGGATCGACCCGCGGTGTCGGCAGAAGTTGGCGAAGGCCCGGAGTTCGCCGTCGTCGCCGCGCACCAGCAGTACAGGCCCTCCGGCGGTGTCGAACGAGCGGAACGCCCCCTGCTCGGCGAGCATCTCGACCCGGCACAGGAAGATCCAGCGCCTGCGCAGGATGTGCTGCACCTCGAGTTCGAACACCTCGGGTGAGGTGTAGAAGGCCGACGGCATGCTCCAGGCCTCGTTCACGGGCAGCGCTGCGGCGCGCAGCTGGGATGGATCGAGCGGCAGACCGGCTGGCATGCCCGATTTCTAGCCGCTCCCACGGCACCGCCGTGGCAAAAGAGTGTTGCGGTGCCGGCCTCCGGTCTCTCGCCTCGCCGGACCCACGCCTATGGTTCGCGACATGACCGATACGAACGCCCCTCTGGCCACCGGTGTCACGCCCGAGCGTCTGAAGAACCTGCGCTCATGGAACCTGGGCCTCACCGTGCTGCATGCACTGCAGGCCGTGCTGATCCTGGTGATGGCCGGCGAGTTCGCCATCAGCATCACGTCCACCTTCCCGAAAGGCCCGCCGGGCACCCGACTCGACACCCCTAAAGGGTTGTTCGACCTGCCGATCGGCCCGGCCGTGGCCGTGTTCCTGGCGCTCGCAGCCCTCGATCACCTCCTCACCGCCACCTCCCTCCGGGGCACGTACGAGAGCGACCTCGGCCGTGGCATCAACCGGTTCCGGTGGGTCGAGTACTCCGTCAGCGCCACGCTGATGATCGTCCTCATCGGCTCGTACAGCGGTATCACCGACATCGCTGCCGTGGTGGCGGTGATCGGCGCCAACGTGGCGATGATCCTCTTCGGGTGGCTGCAGGAGCGCATGAACCCGCCGGGGCGCGCCACCACCACGATGATGCCGTTCTGGTTCGGGACGCTGGCCGGTCTGGCACCGTGGGTGGCCATCTGGGTGAACGTGATCGGCGCCGACACCGTGCCGGGCTTCGTCTACGGCATCGTGGTGGCCGAGCAACTGTTCTTCTTCTCGTTCGGCCTCAACCAGTGGCTGCAGTACCGCGGTGTGGGCCGCTGGCGCGACTACGTCTACGGCGAGAAGGTGTACCTGGTGCTGAGCCTGGTGGCGAAGAGCGTGCTGGCCTGGCAGATCTACGGTGGTTCGCTCGCCAACTAGTGCGAACCTCTGGCGAGCCGGGCCGTCGCTGACTACGTTGTGCCGCCATGGCTGCCGTACCGAACAAGATTCTGCTCACCGAAGACGAGATGCCCACCCAGTGGTACAACGTCATCCCTGACCTGCCGGCCCCGCCGCCGCCGCCGCTGCACCCCGGCACCCTGCAGCCTGCGGGCCCCGACGACTTCGCACCACTGTTCCCGATGGCGCTCATCGAGCAGGAGGTGACGTCGCAGCGCTACGTCGACATCCCCGGCGGCGTGCTCGACATCTATCGACTGTGGCGCCCCAGCCCGCTGTTCCGTGCCCACCGCTTGGAGAAGGCGCTCGGCACTCCTGCGCGCATCTACTACAAGTACGAGGGTGTCAGCCCGGCCGGTTCGCACAAGCCGAACACGGCGGTGCCGCAGGCGTACTACAACCAGCAGGAAGGCATCACGAAGCTGACCACCGAGACCGGCGCCGGCCAGTGGGGCACCTCGCTGGCGTTCGCCACCGCGCAGTACGGCATCGAGTGCGAGATCTGGCAGGTGGCGGCCTCGTACCGCTCGAAGCCCTACCGCCGGGTGATGATGGAGGTCTACGGAGCGACGGTGCACCCCAGCCCGTCGAACGTCACGGACTACGGCCGCTCGCTGCTGGCGCAGGACCCCGATCACCCCGGCAGCCTCGGCATCGCGATCAGCGAGGCCGTGGCCATGGCGGTGGCCGACCCGAAGACCCGCTACGCGC
>CAZQPJ010000264.1:0-3868 GCA_964595105.1 uncultured Bifidobacterium sp. | reverse complement strand
TGCTCATGTGGTGTTCCACCAGCAACACGGTGAGGCCGAACTGCGAACGAATCGTCTCGATGGTGGCACCGAGTTCGTCGACCTCTCCGTGCGCGAGGCCGCTGGCCGGTTCATCGAGCAGCAGGAACGAGGGGCGGGCCGCGAGTGCACGGGCGATCTCGAGGCGCTTCAAGGTGCCGAACGGCAGGCCCGCCGCCGGAACGAAGGCGAGGTCGCCGAGGCCCAGTTCCGACAGAAGGTCGCCCGCGAAGTTGCGGGTACGGGTGTTGTCGGCCGCCGCGCCGATCCGGAAGATCGCTCGGCCGAAACCGACGCTGCCCTGGCTGTGGGCACCCACCATCACGTTCTCGAGCAGCGTCATCGAGGGGAAGAGGGCGAGGTTCTGGAAGGTGCGGGCGATGCCAAGGCGGGCGATGCCGTGTGCGGGCACCTGCAGCAGCTCCTGCCCCCGGAACTGAACCGAACCACTCGTGGGCTCGTAGATGCGACTCACCACGTTGAACATCGTGGTCTTGCCCGCACCATTGGGCCCGATGAGCCCGCAGATGGTGCCCTCGTCGATGGAGAACGACAGCCCGTCGAGCGCCACGATGCCGCCGAAGCGCACGGTCACGTCGTTCACGTCGAGCAAGGCCACTCAGAATTCCCTTCGGGTCGGGGGTGGCCACAACGTAGCCGGTCGTGTCGGCGTGTGCCCACGGGGTCGCCTAGCGTTCGACGCCATGAGCGCCGCCCTCGACATCGACGTGTTCCGCTCCGAGGCCCGGTCGTGGCTCGAGGCCAACGCAACACTGCGGACCGCCGTCGTCGATCCGAATGCCGCCGAGTGGGGTGCGGGCAGCGACAACGTGGCCGTGTTCCACGCCCTGCCCGAAGAGGTCGAACGGGAGCGTCTGCTCGCCTGCCGGCGGTGGCAGCAGGCCAAGTTCGACGCCGGGTACGCGATGATCAACTGGCCCGAGGCGCTCGGTGGGCGTGGGCTGCCGAACTCCTACCTGCGCGCCTACAACGCCGAGGAGGCGCGGTTCGACCTGCCGAACGGGGGCGAACTCCCGCCGACGTCGATGGGACTCATCGCCCCCACCATCGCCGCCTACGGCACACCCGAGCAGCAACAGCGATTCATCCGCCCGCTGTTGCGCCAGGACGAGTGGGGCTGCCAGTTGTTCAGCGAGCCGTCAGCAGGGAGCGACCTCGCCTCCCTGTCGACCCGAGCCGTGGCCGACGGCGACGAATGGGTGCTCAACGGGCAGAAGGTGTGGACCTCTGGTGCCCGGTTCGCCCAGTGGGGTCTCGCCATCACGCGGTCCGACCCCGGCGTGCCCAAGCACAAGGGGCTCACGGCATTCATGGTGCCGCTCGACGCGCCGGGGGTCGACATCCGCCCGATCCGCCAGATGAGCGGCGGCGCCAACTTCAACGAGGTGTTCCTCACCGACGTGCGACTGCCCGACTCGCTGCGGCTCGGTGAGCCCGGTGAGGGCTGGCGCGTGGCGCTCACATGCCTCGGTTTCGAACGCGACCACTCCGGCGGCGGTGGCGGCGGGCACGTCGGGGGCGGCTACCACCAGGTGGCTGCGGCGGCCCGCCACTTCGGCCTCGACCACGACCCACTGGTGCGGCAGACGCTCGCCGACCTCTACATCCACCACCGCGTGGCCCAGTTCACCAACCGCCGTGCGGCAGCACGGATGAAGGCGGGCCAGACTCCCGGGCCGGAGGGTTCGCTCGGCAAGTTGATGTGGACTGCCAACATGACCCGGGTGAGCCACGCCATCGCCGGCATCCTCGGGCCGCGTCTCGTGGCCGACACCGGCGAGTGGGGCACCTACGCATGGGGTGAACACGTGCTCGGCGCACCTGGCTACAAGATCGCCGGCGGGAGCGACGAGATCCAGCGCAACATCATCGGCGAGCGCGTGCTGGGCCTTCCGCCCGAGCCGCGGGTCGACAAGTGACCTGGAGCATCCCGACCTTCTCCCTCGCGTCATGGCGGTCGGGCGACCGGCAGCGAGCAGCCGACGAACTGCTTGCGATGTGCCACGGCGTCGGGTTCTTCTACGTGGTCGACCACGGCGTGCCGCACGGCTTCGTCACTCGCTACTTCGACCTGCTCGAGCAGTTCTTCGCCCTCCCGGAACAGGTGAAGGCGCTCATCGACAAACGCAACTCCCCGCACTTCCGCGGCTGGGAGCGCGTGGGCGCCGAACTCACCAACAACCGCGTCGACCACCGCGAACAGGTCGATCTCAGCACCGAGAACCCCAGCCATCCAGCCGACAGCGAGCCTCGGTATCTCCGCCTCGACGGCCCCAACCAGTGGCTTCCCGACGACGTGCTGCCCGGTTTCAGGAACGCCGTGAACGAGTTCTTCGACCGACTCGGCGCGGTGGCGTGGGAGTTGATGGAAGTGATGTCGGTGGGCCTCGGCCTCCCGCCGCAGCGATTGCGCGAACTGTTCGGCGAACGGCCGCTCAGCTTCGTGAAGCTCATCAGCTACCCACGCACGCCACCCGGAGAGGCAGGCGTGAACGCGCACCACGACGCGGGCTTCCTCACTCTCCTCCTCCAGCACCGAGTGGGCGGATTGCAGGCGCTGGCGCCCGACGGTGAGTGGATCGACATCGACCCACCGACCGGCGCCTTCGTGGTGAACATCGGCGAGATGCTGCAGGCCATGACCGGCAACTACTTCGTGGCGTGCACGCACAGGGTCATCGCCACGGAGCCGCGTTTCTCGTCGGCCTACTTCCACGGCCCCGACCTCCGCACGCCCCTCCTACCACTCGACCTCGACCCGCGTTTCGCGGCAGCGGTGGCCGCCAGCCCTCGCCACCGCGATGCCGGCTTCATGGCCAAGCGGCACGAACTGCTCGACGGGCAGACCGCCATCGCCAGCACCGTGGCGCCGGTGTTCGGCGAGATGATGTGGAACTACTACGTGCGCAGTTACCCCGACGTGGTGGAGCACCACTACCCGGGCACGGTGTAGTGCCTCACTCGTGCCAGTCGAGCACTGCCCGCATTGCGCCGTCGAACTCCTCGAACGTCATGGCAGCTTTCGCTCCCAGCACCAGATCGGCGTCGGCACCCACCGGATGGCGCAACACGGCCGGTTCCTCGGTGGCCGCGCGGTAGATGACGTCGGCCACCACCTGTGCAGGGGCGGGCTCACCGCTCACCAACTTCCGCTGTGCGGCGCGATACCGCTGCCAACGATCGTGCTCGGCGCTGCCCTCCACCATCGCTACCGCCGTGGCGCTGTTGTCGCCGAGCCGAGTGGCGAACTGACCCGGCTCCACCACGCACACCCGGATTCCCCGATGCGAGAGTTCGAAGTGCATCGCCTCGGTGAGTGCCTCCACCGCATGCTTCGAGGCCGCATACAGACCGCCGTACGGCGCACCCACACGGCCCGCCACGGAGCCCACGTTCACCACCACTCCGCTGCCACGCTCGAGCATCGAGGGCACAACTGCTCGCACGGTGCGGATGACACCGGTGACATTGGTGTCGAACTGACGCTCGACCTCGTCGTCGGAGAACAGGTGCACCGCGCCGAAAACCTCGATGCCCGCGTTGTTCACCAACACGTCGATGCCGCCAGCTGCAGCGAGCACGTGGGCCACTGCCGTGTCGACGCTGGCCGACGACGTGACGTCGAGGGCCACCTGCTCGATGTCGGGCCGGGAATTCAGCGCAGCCGACTTGCCCGGCGTGCGCATCGACGCGAACACGCGATGGCCGTTGTCCGCGAACGTGATGGCAGCGAGTTCACCGAAACCGCTGCTGCAGCCGGTGATGAGCACGGTGGCCATGTCAGTCGATCAGTTCGCGCAGGGTCTCGATCTGCTTCACCGGATCGCCG
>CAZQPJ010000263.1:0-3874 GCA_964595105.1 uncultured Bifidobacterium sp. | reverse complement strand
ACCACGCGCTCCATACGGCTGAGGCCGATGCGGACCTGGTTCTGGATGAGTTCGCCGACGCTGCGGATGCGGCGGTTGGCGAAGTGGTCCTGGTCGTCGAGGCGATAGCCGGGCTCCTGCTTCACGAGGTGGAGCATGTAGCTGATGGCGGCGAGCACCTCGTTGGGACGCAACACGTGATCGTCGTCGGGGTCGCTCGACACGCCGCGGCGGTTCGGGTCGTCGTTGTCGGCCTGGAAGAACGCACCGAGCTGACGCGTGCCCTTGCCGAACAGGTTGTCGAGGCGGGCGATCTCCTCGCCCAGCTTGCGGTCGAGCTTGTAGCGACCGACGCGGCTGAGGTCGTAGCGACGATTCTCGAAGAAAGCGTTGCGGAAGTAGGCCTTGGCCGACTCGACGGTGGGCGGCTCACCCGGACGTGCACGCTTGTAGATCTCGACGAGCGCCTCGTTCTGGGTGGGAGCGATGTGACGCTCCTTCTCCCACTGGCCCTCGAGGAAGTCGAAGTGGCCCACGAACCGATCGATGAAGCCGGGTGCGTGCTCCTCGTCGTAGCCGAGTGCGCGCAGCAGGGTGAAGATGCCCATACGGCGCTTGCGGGCCACGCGGGTGCCGGCGGTGACGTCCTTGCCGGGCTTCTGCTCGACGTCGAACTCGAGCCACTCACCGCGGTAGGGGTGGATGGTGCCCTTCACCAACTGGTGCTTGCTGAGGTTGCGCAGACGGAAACGCTCGCCCGGCTCGAAGATGACACCGGGGCTGCGCACCAGCTGCGACACCACCACGCGCTCGGTGCCGTTGATGATGAAGGTGCCCTTGTCGGTCATCATCGGGAACTCGCCGAGGAAGACGTTCTGCTCCTTGATCTCACCGGTGCGGCGGTTCTGGAACCGCGCATCGACGTAGATCTGGGTGGCGTAGGTGATGTCGTGGTCGCGGCAGTGCTGCGGCGTGTGCTTCGGACCCGGGTTGTGGTCCTCGTCGTCGGGACGGAACTCGAGCTCGAGGAACAGTTCCTCGTTGAAGTCCTTCACCGGCGAGATGTCCTTGAAGGTCTCGGCCAGACCGGTGTTGAGGAACCACTCGAAGCTCTCGCGCTGCACCGCGATGAGGTCGGGCAACTCCAGAGGCTCGGTCAGATTGGCGAACGAATAGCGTTCGCGGGACACGGAACGAGAGGCCATCGGTTACTCCTCAGTCTCAGTCGGCATAGGGGCGCGGAGGGTCACCGAGACATGGGAGTAGCGGGACACAGGACGCACGGCAACCGGCGAGCCTATCTGCAGGCACGAGCAACGTCAACCGCTCTGGGCAGTGCCCGGCGGCAGATCTGTTGGGCGGAACGGTAAGCCCGCTGGATCAGCGATGTCAAGGATTTGCGCTCACCTATGCTGCCGCCGTGAGCCATCCTCCGCCCGTGCGCGCCGTGCTGATATGCGGCGGACGCTGGCACGACTTCGACTTCGCCCGGCTCGAACTCCTCACCCTCCTCGCCGCCGACGAGCGCGTGCGGACGAGGGTCTTCGACACCTACGCCGGGGTCGAGGCGCTGCCGGAGGCTGATCTCCTGGTGACCTACACCTGCGACCTGCGGCCCGACGCGGCACAGCAGGCCGAGTTGGTGGCGTTCGTGGCACGCGGTGGACGCTGGCTGGCCCTGCACGGCACCAACGCCGCCATCGACCCACCCGGCACCGACCGGGTGTTCAGCACCCCGAGAGTGCTCGGTGAGGTGGCCGAGGTGCTCGGCAGCCAATTCCTCGGCCACCCCGTCATCGAGCCGTACACGGTGCACGTCACGACGCCCGACCATCCGCTGGTGGTCGGTGTCGAGGCCTTCGAGGTGACCGACGAGCTCTACATCAGCGAGCTGCACCCGCCGATCGACGTGCTGCTCCACACTCACCACGGCGGTCCGTGCCCCGGCTTCCGGGAGGGCCACACCGAACCCGACGACACCACGCAGCGTCCGGTGCTGTACCTCCGCGGCCATGGCGAAGGAACGGTGTGCTACTTCACGCTCGGCCACTGCCGTGGGCGCTGGGACATGCTCGACCTGCGAGTCGCCGACTACGGGCGGGTGGAGCGTGGCGCCTGGGAGGTACCGCAGTTCCGAACCGTGCTCGGACGATGCATGAAGTGGGCCATCGAGGGCTGATCAGACCCCGAGCCACTCGGCGAGGCGATGCTGGAACCAGCGCACCTTGCTCTCCTGGTAGTGCCCCAGCGTGATACCGGGCTTGACCGACTGTCGCAGTCCCTTCTGCACCTTCGGCAGGTTGAACGTGTCCTGCTCGAACACCTTCGCCAACATCCCCAGTTCGGCGGCATCGGTCCACGGTTGGTCGGGCCCGAGGTGGGTGGTGACGGCCGGGGCCGGTCGGTCGCCGCTGAACGGCGACAGGAAGTACACGTCCATGATGGCCGTCGTGTGGTCGTCGCCATTCGGCCGGAACCGGTAGACGATGCGGTTGAAGGCTCCCCACGGGTGGAAGTTGGGGAACAGCGTGTAATAGATGTTGTCGAGGTATTCGGCATCGCTCCACGTGTCGACCCCGGTGCCCGGCTCATCACCCACCACCGCCCGCATGCGAGTACGCGTGATCGAGGCGAGCAGCGCCCTCGCATCGGTTCCCTCCGGAACCGGGAACGGGGTCGGCTCGTCCTCGCGGATGTCGAGAAGGTGCCGCAGCACCTCCTCCGGCGTCGGCGTCCAGTGCAGCAACGGGCTCGCAGTCGCCGCGGCGGTGATGACTCGGGCGAAGTTCTGCCACACGTCGACCTGACTGCTGACGTCGTCGAGGTACACCAACGTCTGTGGGTGCGTGGCGTTCACGTGGTACGCCTCGCTGAAGGCTTCCTGCACCAGTTTCCAGTTGGCCCGGATCACCTTGCTGACGTGCGCCTGGATGTAGCGATCGGTCAGGTTCCAGCGTTCGAAGTGCTCGTCGAGCCCGGCCGCGAACTCAGCGAAGGTGCCGGCGGTCGGGTCGGGGTTGATGAACACGAATCCCTGCCACACCGCCACCTGCGCCTCCGGCAAGCCGAACTCGTCGTCGCGCACGTGGGGGAAGTCCCAGCGGGCCGGCACGTCGGCCAGTCGGCCGTCGAGCGCCCAGGCGAAGCCGTGGTACGAGCACCGGATCTCGGTGCAACGGCCGTCGTGGTCCTTCAGTTGACGACCGCGATGGAGGCAGGCGTTCACATAGGCCTTGATGGTGTCGGGCGCCGTCCTCATGACGATGAACGACAGGTGGGCAATGTCGTACACGACGAAACTGCCGACTTCGGCGATCTCCTCCTCGCGACAGGCGAACTGCCACACCCGTCTCCACAGGCGCTCCACCTCGAGGTCGTGGAACTCGCGGCTCGTGTAGCGGGTCACCGGAATGTCGGCATCACCCATGTCGACGGTCGACGTGCGGCGCAGCGACACCGGCACCTCATGGGTGTCGGTGTCGAGCAACTCCTGGTAGGTGCGCCCGTTCATTCCCCCATCGTGCCACGCCGGAAAACGGCGAACGACCCGGGCGGACCCGGGTCGTTCGTTGCACCGTTCGCAACCGAGTGGCGGCTCCCGCCGCCACCGGTCACTTGACTTCGACGGAAGCGCCAGCCTCGACCAGCTTGGCCGTGCACCTCCGAGTGGCGGCTCCCGCCGCCACCGGTCACTTGACTTCGACGGAAGCGCCAGCCTCGACCAGCTTGGCCTTGGCAGCCTCGGCGGCGTCCTTGTTGGCCTTCTCGATGACGGGCTTCGGGGCGCCGTCGACGAGGTCCTTGGCTTCCTTCAGGCCGAGGCTGGTGAGCTCGCGCACCACCTTGATGACCTGGATCTTCTGGGCGCCGGCGTCGGTGAGGATGACGTCGAACT
>CAZQPJ010000262.1:0-3908 GCA_964595105.1 uncultured Bifidobacterium sp. | reverse complement strand
AACAACCTCAGCAACCCGAACAACATCAACTACACCAACACCGGCAAGGTGATGGCGTTCGAGGTGGTCGACGATTCGTTCAGCACCGTCAACAACTCGGTGCCGGCGAAGCTGGCGGCCGACACCTCGGTGATGGACCAGGTTCCCCCCACCGCCAAGGCACCCGATGGCACCATCAAGGCCGACCGCTACTTCCGGCTCGAACGAACCGGTGGTGAATGGACGGTCAACGGCACCACGTGGAAGAAGATCGAGGACAGCAACTTCCAGTTCGTCGAGGCCAGCCCGCTGCGCAACAGCACCGAGGTGTGGGAGATCGAGAACAAGTCGGGCGGCTGGTTCCACCCGCTGCACATCCACCTCGTCGACTTCAAGGTGATCGAGCGCAACGGCAAGCCCGGTTGCCTCCCGCACGAGCAGGGCCCGAAGGACGTCGTCTACATGGGCGAGAACGAGCGGGTGAAGGTGATGATGAAGTTCGACGGTGTTGGCAAGTACATGGTGCACTGCCACAACCTCGTGCACGAGGACCACGACATGATGACCCAGTTCGAGGTGCTCGATCCGAACCAGCCGGGCGATGACCCGATGACGGCTGCGTGCGCCAAGAGCTCGGCCTTCGAGGCGTTCGATGTCCTCTGACCTGACCACCCTGACGCTCCCGGCTCCGGCCGGGGGCGTCTCGGCGTCGGCCGTGAAGCCGCTCCTGGTCGAGGCCGGCGTGCTGCTGGCCGCTGCAGCGGGGCTCGCCCACGCCATCTCGACGCCCACCCACTTCCGGTGGTGGCAGGCATCGGGCATCTTCTTCGCCGTGCTCGCCGTGTTCCAGATCGGTCTCGCGATCGCGCTCTGGATGCGCCGGACCTCGCTGATGGTGCTGCTGGCGGGCCTCTGGGGCAACGTGTTCGTGGTGGGCGTGTACGTCGCCAGCCGCCTCACGCCCCTGCCCGGTCAGCCGGGCCAGACCGCTCACGGCGCGCCCCGGGCACCCGGTCGTTCGTTCCTGCCGCCGCAGGCGGAGGGCGTCGGCCCGTTCGACATGTTCTCGCTGCTCGTCGAGTTGGCGTTGATCGGTGTGCTGGTGGTGCTGCTGCCGGCACTCTGGCGACGTCGCACGTCGTCGATGCTCATGTGGGGAGGCCTCGCCATGTGGGGCCTCGCAGTGATCGGTTTCTTCGTCTGAAGACCTCCCAGTTTCCCGACGTGGTGGCCGAGTCGAGTACCGACTCGGCCACTGTCGCGTCGCGTCGCAGGTCGTCGCGGCGCCTCTTCGTCGGGGCGGGACTGTTGGTGCTCTTCTTCGTCGTGAAGACCTGGGGCATCGAACCAGTGCGGGTGCACCACGACAGCATGCGTCCCAACCTGCGCGACGGCGATGCGCTGCTGATCGACAAGTTCAGCTATCTCTTCCGTGACCCGAAGGTCGGGGAGATCGTCACCGCACAACTGCCGGACACCGGCGAATCGGTGGTGAAGCGGGTGGTGGCCGTGGGAGGCGACAGCATCGGCATCGTCGATGGTGTCCTCACCCGCAATGGTGTGGCGGTCGACGATTCGTACGCCAACCGACAGGACATGGCCGGCTACTTCTGGGGTCCGGTCGACGTGCCCGAGGGGCAAGTGTTCCTGATGGGCGACAACCGCCTCGAGTCAGTCGACTCCCGTGACTACGGAGCCGTTCCCGTCGACTCGATCGACGGCCGTCTGCTCGCTCGGTTCTGGCCGCTCTGAGCCCGGTCAGCCCCGCAACAGCTCGACGATGCGCTCGACTGGGGGATTCACGAGTGACGTGGCGCCGACCGTGACGGTGGGGACCGTCTCGTTGCCGTTGGCCACGCTCCGCACGAAGGCGGCAGCCGCTGGGTCGTCCCAGATGTTGACGGCCTCGTAGTCGATTCCCTCGGCTCTCAGACCTGCGGTGAGACGAGAGCAGAACGGGCATCCGGGCCGCCAGTAGAGGGTGACGGTCGGGGCGCTGTCGTGGCTCATCGCCAACAGGCTAACCACGCGTCGCTCGGGCGGGTCGAGGGGTGTCGCATCGGGGCGGAGTGCTGTGTTACGTTCCGGGTGCGACGTGTTCCGCGCCACCGTCGGCTTCGTCACCGTGGAAGGCGCGTGCCGGGGAAGGTGTCTCCCGTCAACCTTGCCGGGCCCGTCGTCGAGGCCGACCCCGATCCCAACCCGTGGGTCGGCCCGCGCCCGCTGGACAGAATCTTGACGATTCGATGCTCAAGTCGTCGACCCGGTACTCCGATGCACAAGTCCGGACAGGGGTGTCCGCACGTCGAAGGGGGGTCTCAATGGACAACGACACAACCGGGCATGACGGCATCGGCCCGTCACGGCTCGACCGGGGTTTCACCCTGGTGGAACTGCTCATCGTCATCGTGCTGCTCGGCATCATCGCCGCTGTGACGGTGTTCGCCGTCCGCGGCATCAGCGACAAGGGCAAGGTGAACGTCTGCCTGATGGACCGGCGGATGCTCGAGACCGCCGTCGAGAGCTACCTCGTCGAGTTCCCGAGCGCCAGCCTTCCGTCGGAGACCGATCTCGTGGTGCACGGGTTGCTGCGCGGCCCGTCACCGAACTGGGACCTCGGTTCCTCCGGTGAGGTGATCGCGCAAGCAGGCGGTCCCAACAACTGCATCCTCTGAGCCGTCGCTAGCCTTCGGGCCGTGACCGCTGCCGTGAACGTCGCCGAGAAGGTCGCCGCGCTCGAAGCCGACCTGCAGCGACTCGGACGCGTCGTGGTGGCGTTCAGCGGCGGTGCCGACAGCGCGTTCCTGGCGGCGGTGGCGCACCGATCGCTGGGCGCGGAAGCGCATGCGGTGACGGCAGTGTCGCCGTCACTGGCGGGCGACGAGGAAGCCGACTGCCGGATGCTGGCGCACGAGTGGGGCCTGCGCTGGACGCCCGTGGTGACGCACGAGATGGAGCGTGCCGCCTACCGCCTCAACGACACCGACCGGTGCTTCCACTGCAAGGCGGAACTGATGGACGTGCTGACGCCCATCGCCGACGCCGAGGTCGCCACCGTGGTGCTGGGCGTGAACCTCGACGACCTCGGTGACCACCGCCCCGGCCAGAAGGCCGCCATCGATGGCGGTGCCGAGTTTCCCCTGGTGACTGCCGGGTTCTCGAAGGCCGACGTGCGTGAGGCCTCGCGACTGATGGGCTTGCGCACCTGGGACAAGCCGGCGATGGCCTGCCTCGCCAGCCGGCTTCCGTACGGCACGGAGGTGTCGGTGGCGTTGCTGTCGCAGGTCGACCGGGCAGAGTCGGCCCTGCGGCGCCTCGGCTTCCGCCAACTCCGTGTGCGTCACTACGACGAAATCGCACGCATCGAGGTGTCGGTCGACGACCTCCCGGCGGTGATCGAGCGGCGCGAGCAGGTGATCGACGCCGTGCGCGCCCAGGGGTACCGCTATGTCACCCTCGACCTCGAAGGCTTCCGATCCGGAAACCTCAACCACTGACGCGTAGGGTCGCGGCCATGAAGCTCTCCATGGCCATCAACTACTCCGGCGGATTCAAGGACGCGGCCCAGCGCGTGGTCGAACTCGAGAAGGCCGGCCTCGACGTCGTCTGGATCGCCGAGGCGTACAGCTTCGACGCCATCAGTCAGGTCGGGTACCTCGCCGCCATCACCGACCGGGTGGAGATCGGCACCGGCATCCTCAACGTCTACTCCCGCACGGCTGCGCTGATGGCCATGACGGCAGCCGGCTGCGACTACGTGAGCGAGGGCCGGTTCATTCTCGGTCTGGGTGCGTCGGGTCCGCAGGTGGTCGAAGGCTTCCACGGTGTGCCGTACGAGAAGCCGATGGTGCGCATTCGCGAGTACATCGAGGCATGCCGCATGATCTGGAAGCGTGAGGAGAAGTTCAATTACCAGGGCCAGACCGTGA
>CAZQPJ010000261.1:0-3925 GCA_964595105.1 uncultured Bifidobacterium sp. | reverse complement strand
GTAGCCTCCCCGGTCATGTCCGTCACCAGCCTCACGACCTTCATGTGGTTCGACACCGAGGCGCTCGACGCCGCCCGGTTCTACGTCGACCTGTTCCCCGGTTCGCGCCTCGGTGACGTGAGCTACTACCAGGCAGACGCACAACGCCCGGCGGGGTCGGTGCTGACGGTGGAGTTCGAACTCTTCGGCCGGTCGTTCGTAGCGCTGAACGGTGGCCCGGGGTTCCCCCACTCCGAGGCAGTGAGTTTCCAGGTGGCGTGCGACACCCAGGATGATGTCGACCGCGTCTGGGACGCGCTCGTGGGCAACGGTGGCAGCGAGAGCCAGTGCGGGTGGTGCAAGGACCGTTGGGGTGTGAGCTGGCAGGTGATTCCCACCGCCCTCAGCCGAGCACTGCAGGGCCTCGACGGCTACGACAGCGGCTACGCCTTCCGGGCGATGATGGAGATGTCGAAGATCGTCGTCGCCGACCTCGCTCCCACCAACTGACCTGGCTCAGCCGACCTTCCGGCGTTCCATCTTCGGAATGCCCGGCGTGGTGTCGTTGATAGCCCAGCTGATGATCACGTCCGGCGTGATGCGGAATCGTGGCGAGCCGTCGCTCTCCTCGATCACCGCAGTGCCGATCACCTTGATGCCGCGGGGCGACCACGGGTTCATGCTCGCGAGGTCGTCGACCACCACCGAGACACGCGGGTTCGACTGGATGTTCCGGTAGCGCACCGTGTGCGTGATGTCGAAGCCTCCGGTGACGATGTCGTCACCGTCGAGGTCGAACACCACCGGTGCAACGTCAGGACGTCCGGTGGGTGATGCGGACGCGAAGCGCATCAACGGCTGCGACTGAAGGTATGCCTCTTCGGCGGCGGTGAAGGCGCTCATGCCGCACCCCCAGGCAGAGCCGGCGCCGCGATGGGGAACACCTCGATGTTCCACCACTTCGCCATCGGGAGCGACTCGACCGTGCCGCTCGCGTCGTCTGCCGACTCCGCGAACGCTTCGATGAACACCGTGCCCTTCGCCAACGACAGCCGAATCTGGCCGAGCCGGCCCTGGGCGGTGAGCGCTGCCACAGCCGCCTGTTCCTCGGCGACCACGGCGAACACCTCGCCCATCACCGTGCCTGGTTTGAAGGTGCAGAGCACCATGAACTCGTTCACGTCCCATTCCTTTCGCCCTCGTGCTTCGAGGGACGGGACCACCATCCCACCTCAACCCTTGTTGAGGTCAAGCACAATGCTGCGATGAACTCGACCAACTTGAAATCGACCGACGTGCTCACCATCGGTCAGGTCGCAGCGCGCAGCGGCGTGGCAGTGTCGGCGCTTCACTTCTACGAACGGGAAGGCCTCATCTCCAGCGTCCGGAGTTCCGGCAACCAGCGTCGCTACACGCGTGACGTCCTGCGCCGCCTCGCGTTCATCCGCGCGTCGCAACGCGCCGGCATTCCACTCGCCAGCATCCGGGAGGCGCTCGACGAACTGCCGCTCAAACGAACCCCGAAGGAGCCCGATTGGGCTCGGGTGGCCAGCCGATGGCTCGACGTGCTGAGCGAGCAGATCGACTACCTCCAACGGATCCGCGAAGACCTCTGGACCTGCATCGGCTGCGGATGCCTCTCGTTCGACCGGTGTGCATTGGTGAATCCCGACGACGCGATGTCCATCGAGGGCGCCGGCCCGCGACGTCTGTTGCCGGGCACACCCCGTCCCGACCGGAGTTGAGTTCAATGGAACAGCCCGTGGAACTCATCGCCATCGTTCCAATGTGGCGATCTGCTTGCGCGCCATGCGTCTCATGAGGAAGCCCGCACCCTCACGGCGCAGCACGCCGTCGACACGGTCGACCATCTTCTCCAGTGTGCAGTCGGGGTCCACGAACTTCCCATCCGCGTAGCAGAGCGCGCACCACATGTCGCTCCGACTGCCGTCGGCCTCCATCGCTCGACAATCGCCGGCTCTCTCGGTCTGGAGCGGCATCCCGCAACTCTGACATTGCTGCATCGCATCTGTGTACCGCCGCGGTCGGCAGATCGCCAGAGCCCGAAGGTCATCGAAGTGGGCCCATCCTCCGGCACCGAGCCAGCGAAACAGACGGCCGTGGGACCCTCATCGAACCAGTGGTGCCGTTGTCGCACGGCTGACGCGCCCGACGGAAGAATGTCCCAGCGTCGGCGGCGACAAGTGATGCACCACCATTCAGCGTGGGTCAACCGTCTCACCACATCGACGGGGGCAGCGCCTACGGCCGGAAGGAGAGACCCGCATTCGCCAGCGCCGTACGAATGGTACTGAGAGCAGTCGGACCCATGCCGTGAAGACCAGCGATGCGCTGTTCCGACTCACCCGCAAGTTGTTCAAGGCTCGTCAGCCCAGCGTTCACCAATGCCCTTCGGGCCGGCGCCGCCATCCCAAGCGCCTTCCACTCGGCGTCCAGCGTCGCGTTCAAAGGTTCAACTCGGCCCGATGGTGAGCCACGATGGCGTTGGCATGGCCGTGCCCCATCGAGTGATCGTTCTTCAGCATCGCCACCATCGCGGCGTGCTTGGTGCCAGCTGGCATCGCCGCGAGCAACGACTTCCAGTGCGAGATCGGCATCCCGTATGTCTTCTCGATCGACGGGAAGTACGACGCCGGACCACGAACCTTCTCTTCAGCCATACGTCGACCCTAGCGAGGGGCTGGTGCTTTGACCCACCGTCGCAGTGGCCGTGCAGGGAACCATGACCCACCGAGCCGACGGACTACCTTCGCCCCATGGCCACACCAACCGAGCGTTCCGCCGCCACCTTCACCACCACCATCAGCGCGTTCGGCAACAACGCCGGCATCGTGGTGCCGCCGGAGATCATCAGCGCTCTCCGCGGCGGCAAGCGCCCGGGGGTGCTGGTGAACGCGAACGGCCATGAGTTCCAGACCACGATCGGCGTCATGGGTGGCCAGTGCCTCATCAGCGTCAGCGCCGCCATCCGCAAGGCCTCGGGTCTGAAGGCGGGCGACGAGGTTCACGTCGCGCTCACCTTGGCCGAAGGGCCACGTCCGGTCGACATGCCCGCCGACTTCGGCTCCGCGCTCGACAACGAGCCGGCAGCCAAGACGTTCTTCGCAACGCTGTCGAACAGCATGCAGCGCTACCACGTCGACAACGTCAATGGCGCCAAGGCGCCGGCAACGCGGCAACGCCGTATCGAGAACGCCATCAGCCTGTTCCTGGCCGGCAAGGCCCGCTAGCGGCGGACCTCAGCAGCACCCCGTGGTCGGGCGTACGGCCCGCCGGCTGACTCGGGGCACGCTGCGAGGCACGAACCGGGCATGCGCGGACGACCGATTTCGGTCGTTGCGACCTGCCCAGTCCACCGGAGCGCGCTCCCTCGGCACGGCAGGGTCCGATCCGTGCTTACATTCGGGCGGTGAATCAGCCAGCCGCCGCCGATGGTGCCGGAACCCGCGTGTATCGGGTGACCGTTCGCGGACGCTTCCGCGATCTCGATCCGGCGGTACGCCAGTACCTCGTGAGGGCGCAGAGCGAGCACGACATCTTCCGCTCGGCCTACACCGCCGAGGGAACCTTCACCTACGACCAGCGCATCATGTTCTTCAACCTCCGATACGAGGTGCGCATCGATACGGCCGACTCGGCATGCGGTGGCGACTCGTCGGCATTGGCCGCTGTGACGGCGGAGGTGGAAGCCGAGACGTTCCTGACAACCATGGGCTTCAGTCACGACCTGCTGAAGACTGAAACCGTCGATGTCACGGCGGTCTGGGAGTCGACCAGACGACCGTGAACACCACCCGCTTGCGCCGAGCGCCCGGACTGGGCATGTCAGAGCCACCGAAACGGTCGCTTGCACCTGGCCAGTTCACCGGCATCGCTTCCGTATCGTCGGGCCGGAGGCTTCGTTGCCGAGTTGGTAGCAGCCAGA
>CAZQPJ010000260.1:0-4013 GCA_964595105.1 uncultured Bifidobacterium sp. | reverse complement strand
ACCGACATCGCCACCTCCACGCCGGCCTCGGCCACACCCCACCTCGACGCGCTGCGCGCCGACATCTCGAACCGCGGACGCCTGCTGCAGGCAGCGCTCGACCAGATCGACCGCATCGGCATCGACAACATCACTGCTGCCGACCTCATCGGTCAGGCGGGTGTGTCACGCAGCACGCTCTACTCGTACTTCGGCGATGTCCTCGGGGTGATCGCCGACGTGTGGGCCACATGCGGGGCCGAGTGGCTCGAGCAGGTGTTCAACGACGGACCGCGAGATCGCAGCATCGACGCCGCCATGGTGGCCCTGCTCTGCACGGCTCGGCGGGCACCGCTCCTGAACGAAGTGGTCCAACCCGACATCGAGAGCGTCTGGGCTCGAGTTTCGGAGCCGGGCGAGATCGAGACGATGAAGGCGGCATGGCTGCTTGCTGCAGTGATCGGCGTAGAACTGACCGCGCCGATCATGCCCGAGACGCGCATCGTCGAAGTGCTCACCTCGCTCATCGCCGGCATGCCGTCGAACGTCCGGACGTTGGTGGGCCCGCTCGACGAGCCCGCGCCGCCCGAGGCACCCGAGGCGCGTTCCCCAGTGCATCTCGACGACGCCTCGGTGACCACCCGTCTCACCCGTGCCGCAGTGGAGGTGGTCGCCAGCTCCGGTCTGGAGGCTGCCTCGATGATGCGCGTCTGCCGCGTGGCACGACTCAGCACGGGCGCCGCCACGCCTCGCTTCGCCGGGCTTCGAGCGCTCCACGAAAAGGCGTTCGCCCAGGCCAACGCCGACGTGGTGCGCAGCAACAGCGCACAGTTCGCCGACTTCGGTTCACGCCTGTCCCCTCCCGACATGAACGCGATGTTCGTGCGCAGTTCGTTGTCCGACAGCCGACAGCTGTGGCGCCGCTACCGGAGGGAACTGCACCTCGCTGCACGCCACGATGCCGACCTTGCGGCGATGATGCACGAGGCGTTCGACGAGGCCAACCGCATGCTCCGTGATGCGATGTTGCGCAGCGGGGCACCCTCCGGTGTGGTCGATGTGGCGGTGATGTTCAACCAAGTGTTCGCCGTGGGCCTCGGTGCTGTCGCCGACATGGGCATCCCGATCGCCGACTTCGACCACCGCGTGATCATCCGCTGGCTGTACCTCCACGTCACCGGGCAGGTACCGGAGGCGTGAGCAACTGGTACCAGACTGCGCTGGTCGACACCGGTCGGGCCCCCACCGTCTGGGCGCTCGTCGCCTTCATCATCACGTTCGCCATCACACGCGGCATCACTCGCCGCATACGGGCCAAGCAGAACCAGCCTCACGCACACGAGGGCGGGCTTTCCGACATCGTCATCGGCGGCGTCCACATCCACCACCAAGTGTGGGGCATCGTCCTGCTGCTGCTCACCGGCCTCCTCGAATTCCGCTACGAGCCACGGTCGCCATGGGTGGAGGTGCTCGCCACGCTCTTCGGCGTCGGCGCCGCACTGGTGCTCGACGAGTTCGCGCTGTGGCTCCACCTCGACGACGTGTACTGGAGCCCCGAGGGCCGCAAGAGCATCGACGCAGTGATGCTCGGTGCCGCCTTGGCCGTCGGGCTGCTCTTCACCGCCGCACCGCTCGGCGCCAGTTCCGCCGCACAGGTGAGCCGCCTTGTGTTGTTCATCATCATCCCGCTGAACCTGATCTGGGCGGTCGTGTCGTTCCTCAAGGGCAAGATCTACCTCGGCCTCATCGGCATCTTCCTCCCGGCAGCGGCCATCGTCGGCGCCACCCGCCTGGCCAAGCCGGGGTCGCCGTGGGCGCGGCGCAGGTACGACGAGGCGAAGATGGCGCGGGCGACGGAGCGCTTCGACGAGTCGTGGCAGGCCCGACGCACCCGCCTGAGAGATGCCATCGGCGGCACCCCGAGCCGCTGAGCCACCGAGTTCAGCCGGTGGCGAGCACCACCGCCTGCCAACCGGCGAGGTGCAGCGACGAACCATCCGTGCCCCTCGTCGAGTCGTCGACGTTCGACCAGTGAGCCTCAGCCGGCCACCACCCCGCCGGCACCGTCACCGTCTGCGGTTCGCGGCCGAAGTTGGCGGCCACCACCAGCCGCCGACCATCGAGTTCGCGGCCGAACAGCACGACGTGGTCGTGACCCGGAAGGAGGTCGAGATGAGTGCCATGCACCAGCGTCGGCTCCGCCCGGCGCAGCGCGATGAGACGCCGGTAGTGGTGGAAGATCGAGTCGGGCCTGGCCCGCTGCTCCTCTGCGTTGACCGTCGGGTGATTGGGGTTCACCGGCATCCACGGTGTCGCCGTGGTGAAACCTCCGTGCGCGTCGGCGCTCCACTGCATCGGCGTGCGCGCATGGTCTCGGCTGGTGCGGGCGAGGTGGTGCAACAATTCCTCGGCAGGAACGCGCCCGGTCTCCACGAGGCCGCGCCACAGTCCCTTCACCTCCACGTCGTCGTACTGATCGATGCTGGTGAACGGGTAGTTCGTCATACCCAGTTCCTCGCCCTGGTAGATGAACGGCGTTGCCCGCTGCAGCAACGACACCGCTGCGAGCGCCGCCGCCGACCGTTCGCGCCACTCCGGTGCGTCGTCGCCGAAGCGCGACACGGCGCGCGGGTTGTCGTGGTTGCCGAGGAAGCTCGTGTTCCATCCACGCGGCCCCGACGCGGTCTCGATCCTGTCGAGGGCTGCGGTGAAGCCCGGCACGGTCCAGCCGTCGTCGCGCCAATGGGGACGGCCGAGGCGGACCAGGTCGAAATGGAAGATCATGCTCAGTTCCCCGCGATCGGCGTCGGTGAACAGGTGCGCGTCATCGACCGCCACGCCGAAGCACTCCCCGATCGACACGGCGTCGTACGGAGCCAACACCTCGCGGTGCATCTCCTGCAGGAACTCGTGGAGGCGCGGCCCTGTGGCGTAGACGTCCTGCGGGCGACGACGCTCGTCGCCCACGAGGTCGGGCAGGCCGGGCCGCTTCGAGATGAACGGAATGACGTCCATGCGGAAGCCGGCCACACCCTTGTCGAGCCAGAACCGCATCAGGTCGTACACCTCGGCCCGCACCTGCGGGTGCTCCCAGTTGAGGTCGGGCTGCTGGGGCGCGAAGTAGTGGAGGTACCACTGGTCGGTCGTCGCGTCGTGCTCCCAGGCCGAACCACCGAAGAACGCCGGATAGTTGTTCGGGGGGCCTCCATCGACGCCGTCGCGCCAGATGTAGAAGTCGCGGTACGGGTTGTCGCGGCTGCTGCGGCTCGCAACGAACCACTCGTGCTCGTCGCTGCTGTGGTTCACCACGAGGTCGAGCACCAACCTGATGCCGTGCCGCGTCAGCACGGCCAACAGTTCATCGAAGTCGGCCATCGTCCCGAACTCCGCCATCACCTTCCGGTAGTCGCGGATGTCGTATCCGTTGTCGTGGTTGGGGCTGTCGAAGTGCGGGCTCAGCCACACGCAGTCGATGCCGAGTTCCACGAGGTGGTCGACGTGCTCGATGATGCCCCTCAGGTCACCGATGCCGTCGCCGTTCGAGTCGGCGAACGACCGCGGGTACACCTGATAGACGACGGCATCCTTCCACCACTGCATGCCGTCACGGTAGGCCGTGCGCGCGACACTCGTGCCATGGGAACCGCTCCGAAGGACGCCACCGACCACACCCGCCGGGCCAACGCACCCGTCGAACTGCCCTTCGATGCGGCCGACTTCGACCGCGCGGGTCGCGGCCTCGTGGCCACGCACCCGACCGGCGCCATCGAGTCGGCATTCGGCGTGGTGTGGGACACGAAGCGGTGGGCCTTCATTGAACAGGGCAGCCTCAACCCCGACACCGTGCACCCGAGCCTGTGGCGACAGGCCCAACTCAACAACATCCACGGCCTGTTCGAGGTGGCGCCGGGCGTGTGGCAGGCGCGTGGCTACGACATCTCCAACATCACCTTCATCGCAGGCGACACGGGATGGATCGTCATCGACCCGCTCACCGCCGAACCGTGCGCGAAGGCGTGCCTCGACCTCGCCAA
>CAZQPJ010000259.1:0-4018 GCA_964595105.1 uncultured Bifidobacterium sp. | reverse complement strand
TAGAGGTCACAGGTTCGAGCCCTGTATCGCCCACCACGAACACCCCGTCCGGTCCCCGGGCGGGGTTCGTCGTTTACCCCAGCCTGCTATGGCATCGGCCGTCGATGCGTGCGAACTAGCGTGTGCGGCATGGGGCGACTGTGTGAACGACCGGGCTGTTCGCAGCCGGCTGACGCCATGTACGCCCTCGACGCCGAGCGATTGACCGTGTGGGTGGAACCCTTCGACCCTGAGGCGGGCTTCCGCGCCGGGGTGCTCTGTCGGCGTCACGCCGATGCCATGGTGGTGCCCATCGGATGGATGCTCGACGACCGTCGCGAGGCGGTGCCGAAACTGTTCAAGACCCACGACGCTGCCGACGCATCGACACCACCCGCCGCCCGCCCGAAGGAACGTCGCTCGCGGGGTGCCGTCACCGACCCGACCGGTCAACTCGAACTCATCGTGGTCGATGACGCCGACGAGGCGAACGAGCCGACGGATCCTGCTGATGGTCCGGCGGTGCCGTGGAAGCCGACCTTCGACCAGACCGACGATCTCGGCGGCCTGTTGGCCACCACCAGCCCGCTGTTGTCGAGAGCGTTCGGCAACGTCGATCGCCCTCGCAAGCGCTGACCTCAGCAGTTGGCGGTCACCCAGGTTCGATAGGCCGCGTACTTCGCGTCGATGCGTGCGACGAGGTCGTTGAGGCCGCTGATCATGGTCTCGATGCGGCTCACCTTGCGGGTACGGCCTGCGGCCTGGGCGGCATCGCGGGCCGACGTGAGCCGGGCGGTCTTGGCGGCAAGGCGGGCCTTCACGTGGTCGACCTTGGTGGCGACCTTGGCCTGGATCGCGCACAGCTTCTTGGTGCGCAGCCCACTGCCGACCACGGTGGGAATTGCTGCAGCGCCATCGTCGCCGCTGGCGGAGGCGGTGCCGATGCCGACGGTGCCGAGGCCCACCGTGAGGCTGAGTGCTGCGGCAACGATTCCGGTGAGGATCTTCTTCACAGCTGCTCCTTCCGAGTGACGCAGCGCCAGGCGGCGTTGCGTCACGACGACGCTGCCGAGAATAGGTGATACTTCAGCCATGGATGTGCGCGCCTCGCTCGATGCTCCCTGCGCTGCTGCCGAACTGTTCGCCTTCGTCGACGACCTCGGCACCTACCCCGCCTGGGTCGATCTGGTCCACCGAGCGGTGCCAGTGGAGGGCGTCGACCACGAATGGCAGGTGGAGTTGCGCGCGCGGCTCGGTCCGCTGGCGCGCAGCAAGCAACTAAGGATGCGCCGAACCGAGTTCGACCCCTCGGCCCACCGGGTCGTCTTCGAACGGCACGAGGTCGACGGCCGGCGACACTCGCCGTGGGTGCTCACGGCGACCGTCGACGAGACGCCCGAGGGCAGTTCGTTGCAGATGCACCTGCATTACGGTGGCGCGCTCTGGACCGGCGGGGTGCTGGAGCGAACGCTGGCGGACCAGATCACGAACGGTCGCGAACGGTTGCTGGCGCTGGTGCGTTCCACGCACTGAGGCGCCCATCGGCGCGACGGTCGAGTTGCAGGGGGAGGCCGAAGCACTCGCTGAGATTCCCGGCGGTGAGGTGTCGACCGATCGGACCCTTGGCCACCACGAGGCCGTCACGCAGCATCAGCACGTGGGTCATGCCGGGTGGCACCTCATCGAGGTGGTGGGTCACCAGGACGAGTGGCGGAGCAGCAGCGTCGAGCGTCAGTTCCGAGAGAGCACTCACCAGTTGCTCGCGGCCGCCGAGGTCGAGGCGGGCGCTGGGCTCGTCGAGGAGGAGCACCCCGGGCTCGTTCATCAGCGTGCGTGCGAGGAGGACGCGCTGTTGCTCGCCGGACGACAAGGTCGCCAGCGGACGTTCCGCCGTCCAGCCGACCCCCATGCGGTCGAGACAGCGTCGAGCCTCGGCCTCGTCGAGTTCGGTGTAGCGATGCCACCACGGCTCGAGCGCTGCGTACCGGGCGGTCATCACCACGTCGAGGCAGCGCAGTTCGAGACGGATCTGTGCGGCGAGGGCTGCGCTGAGGTAACCGACTCGACGACGCAGCACGCGCACGTCGGTGCGGCCGAGTTGCTCGCCGAGCACTTTCACCGTGCCGCTCGACGGGTGCTCGTACAGCGACGCGATGCGCAGGAGCGTGGTCTTGCCGGACCCGTTCGCGCCGAGCACCAACCATCGCTCGCCGGGCATCACCTTCCATGTGAGCGGGGCAAGGATGACGCGGTCGTCGCGGACGAAACTCACACCCGACAGGTTCAGCACGGCACTCATTCATCCCGAATCTAGGTGCTGGGTGCCACCGACCCCCTCGAAAATGCCTCGACTGTTAGCCTCTCGGTCGATGCGCCGCCTCGTTTCGCTTCTCATCGTCGCGTGCGCGTTCGTTCCCGGTTCGGTGGTGTCGTACGCCGATTCGGCCGCCGATCAGGCGGCCAGGGAGATCGCCGACGCGCGGGAACGGGCCAACGCTGCCGCGGATGCGTACTTCAGGGCGGAGTCGCGGCTCGATTCCCTCGACCTCGCCGAGCAGACCCTCGTCACCGAAGTGGCCGGTCTCCAGGCACAGGTGAACGCATTGCAGGACCGCGTGCAGCGGATCGCCGTCAACCGCTTCACCCGTTCATCGACGGAGTCGTCGCCGCTGCTGAACGGCTTCACCACCCCCGAGGAACTGATGCAGGTCGCTGCGCTGTCGGCGGTCATCAACGACACGTCGGAGGAGGACTTCGACCGTTTCCAGTCGCTGCAGATCGCGCTCGAGCAGAAGCAGTCGGCGCTGCAGACCGCAAAGGCGGATGTCGAGAAGCAGAAGGACGCGCTCGCCACCCTTCGCGACCAGGCGAACGCCGAGGTGAAGCGCCTCCGGGAGGTGGAGGCCGACCGACTGAAGGACGAATCGATCCGTGCCGCGTTGGTGGCGGAGGAGGCGGCGCGCGCTGCGAAGGCCGCTGCCGCTGCGCTGGAGGCAGCAGCCCCCACCACGACGATTCCGGAACTGTTCGACCCCACCAATGACGATGGCGGTGGCGGTGGTCCGCAGACACCGCAGCCGATCGGGTCGGGTGCTGGCGGTCAGACCGGCGGCGGTGGTGCCGGCGGACGGCCGGGTGGTGCCGGTGGCATCGACTACGCGACCCCTGGTTGGGTGTGCCCCACCGGCGACTATCCGGTGGCGTTCGGCGACACGTGGGGTGCCCCGCGCAGCGGTGGCAGACGGCACCAGGGCGTCGACATGATCGGGCCCATCGGCGTGCCGGTGCTGGCAGTGGTCGACGGCTTCGCCAAGCCGTGGACGAGCGAACTCGGTGGCTTCGTACTGTCGTTGTTCGGTGCCGACGGCAATCGCTACTTCTACGGACACTTCGACCAGATGGGTGTCGCGGGCCCCGTGAAGGCCGGCGATGTGGTGGGCATCATGGGGCAGACCGGCAACGCCAGGTTCAGCGTGCCGCACCTCCATTTCGAGATCCACCCTGCCGGTGGCGCCGCGGTGAACCCGTATCCCACCGTGCGGGCGCACTGCTAGCCGTGGCCGATCTGGCAGCAGCGCTCGCCGAGGTGCTCGGTGCGACCGAGGTGACCGAGGTCGTCCGTCTGTCGGGCGGTGCCTCGCGGGAGACGTTCCGTTTCACCGCCGACGGCCGACCGCTCATCCTCCAGCGCCAGCGAGGCGGCGACATCCGCGACATGGGTGTGGAGGCGTCGGTGGTGCGGGCGGTGCATGCAGTGGGAATGCCCACCGCGGAGGTGATCGCATCCAGCACGGAAGCGACCGGCATCGGTGCCGCCTTCATGGTGCTGTCGATGGTGGAGGGCGAGACCATCGCCCGCAAGATCCTGCGCGACGCCGAGTTCGACGAAGCCCGACGACACCTGCCCGCGCAGCTGGGCCGTGCCCTCGCGCAGCTGCACTCGGTGCCGGTCGAGCAGGTGCCGGGTCTCGTGCCGCAGGACCAGTTGCGAATGTTCCGGACCATCCTCGACACCTCGGGTGAGCCGCATCCCGCCTTC
>CAZQPJ010000258.1:0-4018 GCA_964595105.1 uncultured Bifidobacterium sp. | reverse complement strand
CTTCTCACCGAACCGATCGTCGCGGTGCACCCAGTCGATGGGCGTGTCGTCGCCGAGTTCGGCGACCAGATCACGGGCGTGGCGGCTGACAGGATGGTACGGGTCGTCGTTGATCTCGCTGCCGGACACGACAGGCATGTACTCGTCGAGGAGGCCGGTGAGCGAGCGGATCATGCGCGTCTTCGCCTGCCCACGCTCGCCGAGGAAGATCACGTCGTGACCCGCCAGCAGCGCGTTCTCGAGCTGTGGCATGACGGTGTGCTCGTAGCCCAGCACGCCCTCGAACAGCGGCTGGCCGGCGGCGATGCGGGCCACCGCATTGCGGCGAATCTCCTCCTTCACCGGCACTGAGAGCCAGCCAGATGCCTTCAACTCGCCAAGGGTGGTGGGACGGTTCGCCATGAGAGCGACCCTATACGCGAGTTCTCGAACCTCTACGCTCGAGCCGTGGACTCGAGCGGGTTGTGGAGGGCGAGCGTCGCCGACGACGACACACGGCGGTCGGGTGTCGGCCTCGACCACGACGACAGCGACTGGCCCGTGGTACCCGTACCCGGTCATTGGCGGACGACACCCGAGTTCGCCGACAGCGATGGGCCGCTCATCTACCGACACCGGTTCCACCTCGACCCGCCGGCCCCGGGCAGGCGGTCGTTCGTGACCCTGGAGGGTGTCTTCTACCAGGCCGACGTGTGGCTCGACGGCGCCTACCTCGGCGACCCCGAGGGCTACTTCTTCCCCCACACGTTCGACATCACGTCGCTCGCCCGACTGGGTGCCGACCACGTTCTCGCAGTGGAGGTCGCGTGCGCTCCGCAGCATCATCTCACTGCGCGCCGCAACATCACGGGTGCGCTCCAGGCCGGTGGAGCGCTCGACCCCACCTGGAACCCGGGTGGGCTGTGGCGGCCCGTGCACCTCCTCGAGACCGGCACGGTACGCATCGACCGTCTGCGGGTGCTCTGCCGCGACGCGAACGACGTGCGCGCCCACCTGCGCCTCCACGCACGACTCGACGCCGACCAGCAGTGCAGCGCCACCGTGCGGACATCGATCGACGGTGTGGTGGCCAACGAACAGACGAAACCGTTGGCCGCCGGCATCAACGAGGTCGACTGGGACCTCGATGTGAACGAACCGGCGCTGTGGTGGCCCTGGAGCATGGGCGAGCAACCGCTGAGCCTCGTCGAGGTGGAGGTGCTCGTCGACGGCGAGGTGAGCCACATGCGCTCGGTGCGCACCGGACTGCGCGAGGTGGCCGTGCACGACTTCGTGTTCTCGGTGAACGGCGAGCAGTTGTTCGTGAAGGGCGCCAATCTCGCACCCACCTGCGAAGCGCTCGCAAACGCCACGCCAGCCGAGGTGCGGCGTGACGTGGAACTTGCCCGCGACGCCGGCCTCGACCTCGTGCGCGTGAACGGGCACATCGGCCGCGCCGAGCTGTACGACGCAGCCGACGAGCTCGGCATGCTCGTGTGGCAGGACTTTCCGTTGCAGGCCACCTATGCGCGCACCATCCGCAAGGAAGCCGTCAGGCAGGCCCGCGCCGCAGTCGACCAACTCGGCCATCACCCCAGCATCGCGGTGTGGTGTGCTCACGATGATCCGGCCCCCGCCAACGAGATGCATCACCGCGCCGGTGGCATGTCGATGGTGCGGCGGGTGGTGCGCCAGCAAGCCCCCTCGTGGAACCGCACGATTCTCGACCGATGGGTGCGACGCGCGTTCGAGGCGGCCGACGAGACACGGTCCGTGGTCACCCACAGCGGTGTGGCACCGAACCCGATCGAGGTCGATGGGTCGGCAAGCCACCTGTTCTTCGGATGGTCGCACGGCGAGGAGGCCGATCTCGGCGGCTTCGCCGCAGCGGTGCCCCGCATGGTGCAGTTCGTCAGCGAGTTCGGTGCACAGTCCGTACCCGACGATGCCGAGTTCATGGACCCGCAGCGATGGCCCGACCTCCGCTGGGACCACCTCGCCGAACGACACGGCATGGACCTCGCCGCCTTCGCACAGCACGTGCCGCCGGCCGACCACGTGGGATTCGAACAGTGGCAGCAGGCCTCGCAGCGCTATCAGGCCGAACTGCTGCGCCACCACATCGAGACACTCAGGAGACTGAAGTACCGGCCCACGGGTGGGTTCTGCTTCCTGGCACTCAACGACGCCCACCCGTCCGTGGGGTGGGGAGTCCTGGATCACCGTCGCAATCCGAAGGCCGCCTACTCGGCCGTGGTGGAGGCCTGCCGGCCGGTCATCGTGGTGGCCGACCGCATCGCCCAACGGGTGACTGCCGGCGACCCGGTGGCCCTCGACGTGCACGTGGTGAGCGACGTGCACCGGGTGATCGAACGAGTCGTGTGCACCGCCACGTTGCGATGGCCGACCGGTGAGCAGCTGTGGCGATGGAGCGGCGACATCCCACCCGACACGTGCGTGCGGGTGGGCACGATGCAGTTCGTGGTGCCCGACGTGCAGGGCGACCTGTGGATCGACCTGGTGCTCGAGCACGGTGACGTGGTGGTGAGCAACCGCTACACCACCACGGTGCTAGCCCGCCAGTGACGTCGATGGATTCAGCGACGTCGCAGGCGCCGCGGTGCGAGGAGGGGTGGTGGCCGGTCCGTGCTCGGACCGCCGATGCGGGATCACCAGGGTGAGAACCACCGCCACCACCATCGTCGCCACCGCCACTGCCAGCCACAGGAGTGACCGCGACGACGAAGCCGGGACGGGGTGCCGAGGCGCGAGCCCGCGCTCGTGGTCGAGGCTGAGACGCGTCAACACCTCACCGGCCGACCGCAGTCGGTCGTCGAGCGGCAGCGTTGGACCTTCGGCACCCATACGCGAGTGGAGACCCGGGAGCGGGGCGATTCCTTTCACCCCGTTCGAGAATGCCGATCAGCTCAGATCTGGCTGATGAGCTTGCGGTTCTTCACTTTCGCCTTGCGGTAGTCGCGATTCATCATGGCGATGAAGTCGATGCTGATGCTCTTGGGGCACGCCGCCTCGCACTCACCGTGATTCGTGCACGAGCCGAAGTGCTCGTCCATCGTCTCCACCATTGCCTCGACACGGCTCCAACGCTCGGCCTGGCCCTGCGGCAGCAGGTTGAGGTGTGCGATCTTGGCCGAGGTGAACAGGTTGGCGGCGCCGTTGGGACACGCTGCCACGCAGGCACCGCATCCGATGCACTCCGCGGCGTCCATGGCGGCATCGGCCACCGTCTTGGCGATCGGGATGAGGTTCGCGTCGGGTGCACCGCCCGTGGGTGCGGTGATGTAACCGCCGGCCTCGATGATGCGGTCGAACGCCGACCGGTCGACCATCAGGTCCTTGATGATGGGGAACGCCGTCGCCCGCCAGGGTTCGATGACGATCTCCTGGTTGCTCTGGAACTTGCGCATGTGCAGCTGGCAGGTGGCGGTGCCGCGCTGGGGTCCGTGCGCCTGACCGTCGATCATCAGCGAGCAGGTGCCACAGATGCCTTCACGGCAGTCGTGGTCGAACACCACGGCTTCCTTGCCGTCGTTGATGAGCCGCTCGTTCAGCACGTCGAGCATCTCGAGGAACGACGCCTCGTCGCTGATGCTGTCGATGCGGTACGACTCGAAGTGACCCGAGTCGTCGGGACCGCTCTGACGCCAGATCTTCAGGGTGAGGTTGGTCAGGTGCGTACTCACTTGTAGCTCCGCTTCGCGAGATGGATGGTCTCGAACTCGAGTTCCTCGACATTCCGGATGGCGTTCATCGGGTCACCGGTCCATTCCCAGGCGGCGACGTGGGCGAAGTTCTCGTCGTCACGCTGGGCCTCGCCTTCGTCGTCCTGGTACTCGGCACGGAAGTGACCACCGCAGCTCTCGCGGCGGTCGAGGGCGTCACGACACATCAACATGCCCAACTGGAAGAAGTCGTCGACCCGACCGGCCTTCTCGAGCGTCTGGTTGAGGCTCGCGCCGTCACCTGTGACGCGCAGCGGAGATTTCACTGTTGAGTTTTGGGTTTATTCGACGCTGGC
>CAZQPJ010000257.1:0-4036 GCA_964595105.1 uncultured Bifidobacterium sp. | reverse complement strand
GCCGACCTCATCGACAAGCTCGGTCTGCGCCCGCACATCGAGTTCGTGTCGGGTGTGCCCGACGAACGCATCGTCGAGCTCTATGCCGAGGCAGAACTCGCCGTGGTGCCGAGCCTGTACGAGGGATTCAGCCTCCCGGCCATCGAAGCGATGAGCACCGGTATCTGTCTGGTGGCCACCGACGGCGGCGCGCTGCCCGAGGTGACGGGGCGCGACGGCGACACCGTGCTGCAGTGCAAGGCCGGCGACGTCGAGTCGCTCACTACCGCCATCCGGCGCGGCCTCGACGATGCCGATCTGCGCGCCCGGGTGGGCCGGGCCGGCCGCACCCGAGTGGTGGAGCGCTGGAGTTGGCGCCACTGCGCGCAGTTGACGGTCGACCAGTACCGCGAGGTGCTGGCCATGCCTGCCAACGTCGAGAAGCTTCGCCGGAACGGCCGGATCTAGGCACGTGCTCACCATCCGCTTCGACCGACTGGGCGTGCAGCCCGGCGACCTCGTCCTCGACGCCGGGGCCGGGTTCGGTCGGCATGCGTTCGAACTGGCACGCCGTGGCGCCAACGTGGTGGCGCTCGATTACGCGGCCGACGAGGTGACCACCACCCGGGGCACGTTCGGTGCAATGGTGGAGGCTGGCGAGATCCCCGTTGAGCGCTACGTCGCTGCCCTCCAAGGTGATGCCACACGGTTGCCGTTCGACGATGCGTCGTTCGACCGTGTCATCACCAGCGAGGTGCTGGAGCACATCCAGGACGACGTCGCCGCAATCGGCGAACTCGTCCGCGTGCTGCGGCCCGGCGGCACCTTCGCCTGCACCGTGCCCACGTGGTATCCGGAGAAGATCAACTGGTTGCTCAGCGACGAGTACCACGCACCCAAGTCGGTGGGTGGTCACGTTCGCATCTACTCGGCCACCGAACTGAAGGCCAAGTTGCGCACCGCCGGCCTGCGGGTCACCGGCAGCCACCACGCGCACGCGCTGCACTCGCCGTATTGGTGGTTGCGCTGCGCCGTGGGTCCGCGCAACGAGAACCACCCGTTGGTTACCCGCTACCGCAAGGTGCTCGAGTGGGAGATCTTCGAACAACCGGCATCGATGAAGGTGCTCGAGCGCGCACTCGCGCCCGTGATGGGCAAGAGCTTCATCGTCTACGGGGTGAAGCAGTGAGCCGCGTCCCGCACATCGAGGGCGTCATCAGCGCCGAGGAGATCGTCGAGACCGGGCACCACATCGCGTCGCTGCAGTTGCCCACCGGCATGATCCCGTGGTTCCCCGACGGCCATTGCGATCCGTGGAACCACGTCGAGACCGCGATGGCGCTCGACATCGCCGGGCTGCACACGCACGCCGAGCGCGCCTACGAGTGGCTGGTCGACATCCAGTTGCCGAACGGCAGCTGGTGGAACTACTACCTGCCCGACGGCTCGGTGGAAGAGGCGAAACTCGACACCAACGTGTGCGCCTACATCGCCACCGGCGTGTGGCACCACTGGCTGTGCACCTGGGACCGCGCCTTCGTCGACCATCTGTGGCCCACCGTGCAACGTTCGCTCGACTGGGTGCTCTCGATGCGCAAGCCGAACGGGACGGTGCTGTGGGCACGCAACGCCGACGATGCGCCGTGGGATTACGCGCTGCTCACCGGTTCGTCGAGCATCGCCCACGCGCTGCGCTGCGGTGTCCTGCTGGCAGAACTCATCAACGAACCCCGGCCCGACTGGGCAGCCGCGGCCGACCTGATGGCATCGATCGTCGCCCACCATCCCGAGGCATTCGAGCCGAAGGAACGCTGGGCGATGGACTGGTACTACCCGGTGCTCGCCGGTTGCATGACGGGCGCTCCGGCGAAGGCTCGCCTCGCTGAGGGCTGGGCAGTCTTCGCGATGGAGGGCATGGGCATCCGGTGCGTCAGCGATGAACCGTGGGTCACCGCCAGCGAGACCGCCGAGGCCAGCATTGCGCACGCCGTGATCGGCGACCTCAGCACCGCCACCGATCTGCTGGCCTGGACCCGGCCGCACCGGCGCTCCGACGGCGCCTACCTCACCGGCATCGTCTACCCGGGTGGTGAGACGTTCCCGCCGCTCGAGACCAGTGCCTACACGGGCGCTGCCGTCATCCTCGCTGCCGATGCCATCACCGGCGCTAGCGCTGCGAGCAACGTGTTCGTGCCACGACACACCGACTGACGGCTTCTGTCGCCAACCGCCTGTCAGAGCGCCGCCGGCGCAAGGGTCCGTAGCGCGTCGCCGACCGGGCGCAGCACCCACCGCGAGCACGCGGCGACCAGCACCATCACAACACCGCCGAGCACGAACGGCGCTAGAAGGCCGAACTGCCGGGCGATCACTCCCCCGAAGGCCGCACCGAACGGAACGACCCCCCACGACACGGTCCGGAACGCGGCGTTCATGCGGCCGAGCATGCGCGCCGGCGTCACCTGCTGGCGGACAGTGGTGTTCACCGCCCACCACAACCCGGTGCCGAGACCCAACGTCGAGTACGCCAACACCCCCAGCACGGCGACGTCGGTGGACGCCAGGCCAACGATGGCGATCGCCCACAGCCACACCGCCAACGAGAGCGTGCCCACCACTCCGAGTCGCGCCGTCACACGGCTCACGACGAATCTGATGAGCACCGTGCCCGTCGCCGCGCCGACGAACATCGCCGTGTACACGCCGTCACCGGCGTGCAGGTGCTGTTTCGTGTAGAGCACCAGCAGGGCGGTCGCCCCGAAGTAGAAGAAGTTGATCACGGTGAGCATCAACGTGATCCGCCGTACCGCAAGGTTGCGCCACATGAACACGAACCCCTCACGCACGTCGTCACGGATCCGCGTGGTGGGTGCCTCCACCCCATGCACGTCGGGCAGGCCCCGCACGAGAGCCGCCGACGCGGCGAACGACACGGCGTCGGCCAGGAACGGCACCGACCGGGCCACCGCGAAACTCGCCGTACCCAACGGCGGCCCGATGAACTGTGCCGCAGCGATCTGAGCGGTGCCGAAGCGGGCGTTCGCCTGCAGGAGGTCAGCAGGTTCGACGATGGCGGGCACCAGTGCCTGGGCCGCATTCACGTGCAGCGTCTCACCGACGCCCAGCAGGAACGCGCACGCATACAGCCACCAGATGGTGGCGACGTCGGCAACGATCGCCACACCGAGGATGGCGACGATCACGAACCGTGCGAGGTCGGCACCGATCATCAGGCGCCGACGGTCCATACGATCGGCAATGGCACCGGTCACCATCGAGAGCAGCAGCCAGGGGAGACGCTGCGCCACCGTGAGCCCGGCGATGAGGACAGGGTCTCGGGTGAGCACCGCTGCCAGCAACGGCAACGCAGTGATGAACATGCCGTCACCGGTACTGCTGATGATGACGCTCAGCCACACCTTGCGGAAGTCCCTGCCGATCGAGCGCGACCGCACGTTCGACAACTTCCCCAGCGCGCTCATCCCCGCTTGACGCTAGCCACCCCCCGGGGGATCCGAGTGGGTACTCGCACCCCGGCGGGCGCCACACACTCGGACGGGGGCCACACACTCGGACGGGGGCCACACACTCGGACGGGCGCCACACACTCGGACGGGCGCCACACACTCGGACGGGGGCCAGGCACTCGGATGGGGGTGGACCGGCGTGGCAGCATGGCGGGGTGACCATTCCCTCTGCCCCACAACTGTCCGACATCGCCCACCACGCCCTGAGCGCCTGCGGGGCCGCTCCGCTCGGCGACGGCCCGCACGGCGCTCGATCGCCCATCAACGGTCAGGCCCTCGGTCGCATCGCCGCGGGGGTCGATGTCGACACAGCGGTCGAGCGCGCCGCCGCCGCCTACCGCGTGTGGCGCACCACGCCGGCCCCGGTCCGCGGCGAACTGGTGCGCCGACTCGGCGAGCAGCTCCGCATCCACAAGGTCGACCTGGCGCGCATCGTGCAACTCGAGGCCGGGAAGATCACCAGCGAAGCGCTGGGCGAAGTGCAGGAGATGATCGACATCTGCGACTTCGCCGTCGGCCTCTCGCGCCAG
>CAZQPJ010000256.1:0-4049 GCA_964595105.1 uncultured Bifidobacterium sp. | reverse complement strand
AAGGCCCGCCGATGCTGCCCACCGGCAGTCGCCGCAGCGTTGCCCCTGCCAGCATTACCTCGCTCACTGGCGCCTTCGTGGCCGAGGTTGGCATCGGCGTGGTTCACCATGCCGACCACCACTCCGCTGTGCCTCGGCCCGCCCGTGCGGTGGCGCTGGCTCGGGCGTTGAAGGTGGAGTTCGACCCCGCGGGCCGACTGAACCCCGGCGTCGATGTCTGACCCTCTGGCGCTCGCCCGGGCGGCGGCGGCCGAGTGGGGTCTGCCGGTGCCCGAGCATCTGCGCACGGGAATGAGTGCGCTCTTCGAATGTGGCCACGACGTGCTGGTGCGGGTGGCGCGCAGCACGTTCTCGGCCGAGGCAGAGCAACGGTTCCTGCAGGCCGTGTCGGCGGCCGGTGTGCGGGTGCCCGCGTTGGTGCGCGACGTGTTCGACGCCGGTGACGGGTGGCTGGTGAGCGCGGTGGAACGGGTGACGCCGAAGGGCTCGATCGAGTGGGCAGCCGTGGGCGACATGGTGCGGCGCGTCCACGCCATGTCGGTCGGTGCGGTGGCGTCGCTGCCGTGGTGCCTCGACTTCCCGCACTGGGACATCGACAACGGCCTTCAGTCCATCGAGGGTGAGGTCGATGCGGCAGCCATGCGCGGCCTCCGAGCAGCGGTGCATCGCTGGCCCGAGTGGCGCTCGGTGCTGGGCGCCCAGCCACGCGTGGTGTGCCACGGCGATGTGCACCCCGGCAACGTGGTGCCCACGGCCGACGGCCCGGTGCTGCTCGACTGGGACCTGCGTTGCATGGCGCCGGCGGGTTGGGACCACGCGGCACTGCTCACCTGGCCCGTGCGGTGGGGTGGCGAACCGGGCATGTATCGCGAGTTCGCCAGCGGCTACGGCGGTTCGTTAGTCGACGAGCCCGCCGCTCGATGCCTCGCCGAACTGAGGTTGGTGGTGGCCACGGTGATGCGCGTGAAAGCGGCGCGTACGAACCCCGCCGCCGCCGCCGAGGCGCAGCGTCGTCTTCGCTACTGGCGCGGCGAGCCCGACGCACCCCAATGGGTGGCGCAGTAGGGTCGTCGTTGATGCGTACCCACGTCGAGATCGCCCCCGGTGTGCTGGTGATGACCGCTCCGAAGTACGTCACCACCACGACATTGGTGATGCGCGACGACCGGGTGGTGCTGATCGACCCGGCATGGACCGAAGCCGACCTCGATGGCATCGTCGAGTTCCTCTCGGCCACCGGGCGCCGCATCACCACGGGCCTCAGCACTCACAACCATTACGACCATGTGCTCTGGCACCCACGCTTCGGTGACGTGCCGCGGTGGGGTTCGCGCCTCACCTACGAGATCGCCAACGCCAGCCGCGACGAGATTCTCCGGCACATGGCCGGCGACATCCCCGACCACTGGCCGCACCCGGTGGAAGGACTGCAACCGCTCGACGACGCGTTCGTGCCCGACCCGTTTGCCGACGGCTCGCCGGAGCCGATCGAGTTCATCCTCCACGACGCACACACGCCTGGGCACACCGCCATCTGGTTCCCCGAGCGGGGCGTGGTGACGGTGGGCGACATGCTGAGCGATGTCGAACTGCCGATGCCGTTCTTCCCACCCGATCTCGACGCCTACCTCGACGGCCTCGACACGCTGGTGGGAGTGATGTCGAAGGCCACCGTGATGGTGCCCGGGCACGGCACGCCCACCACCGACGGGATGGCCCGCCTCGACGCCGACCGCCGCTACCTCGACGCCGTGTTGAACGGACGAACCCCCGACGACGATCGAATGCATCTTCCCGAACAGGACGACGTGCACCGTCGCATCGTCGATCTGGCAGCTCAGCGGGGCTGACAGGTGGGGCAGAAGTAGCACGGGCGCCCGCCCAGTTCCACTGTCTGCACGGGCGTGCCGCACCGCAGGCAGACGTCGCGGTGGTACACGTACGTGGTCTCGCCACGGCGGTGGCGACCCTTGCGGTTGGGCAACTCGCTGCGGTCGACCGTGATGATGCGGTTGTCCTTCACGCCCTGCTTCAGCATGCCGGACACGGTCACCCAGAGTGCGTCGAGTTCGACGTCGTCGAGTTCACGGCCGGGGCGCGAAGGGTGGATGCCGTTCACGAACAACGCCTCCGCCCGGTACACGTTCCCCACACCGGCCAGCACCTTCTGGTCGAGCAACAGCTGCCCCACCGGTTGCGCGCTCTTGCGCAGCCGGGCCTTGGCCACACCGGGCTTCGCATCCCGACGCAGGGGGTCGGGTCCGAGGCGCGCCACGATGGCGTCGCGGTCATCGGCGGTACCGATGCTGCAGTCGGTAGGGCCGGCGAGATCGATGATGCCGAGGGTCGACTGCATGCGCATGCGCACCTGACCCACCGGCTCACGATCGGCATCGCCGCGATACACGCGGAACTTGCCGAAGAGGCCGAGGTGCACGTGGCCAACACGGCCGTTCGAATACCAGTAGAAGAGGTGCTTGCCGTAGGGCTCGATGCGGTCGAGCGTGACGCCATCCACCAGCGCGGCGTCGGCGGCGAAACGGCCCTGCGGTGACGACACCCGCACCTGCTGCCCCGCCAGCAAGGGCGTGTGGTCCTTCGCGATGCGGTGAATGGTGTGGCCCTCGGGCATGCGGCGAGGGTAGTGATGGTTCGTGACGGCTGTCGTTTTCGGCGCAGCCGGAACCGGCACGGGCGCGGCCACTACGGTGAGGGCGCTGTGAGACTCGACATCAACGACGACGAACTCGCCACGTGCGTGGGATGCGGTCTGTGCCTTCCGCACTGCCCGACGTTCAGGGCGACGGGCGAAGAGGCGCTGTCGCCTCGTGGTCGTATCGACGCCATACGGGCCGTGCACCGCGACGACGCCCCGGTGACGCCGCAGTTCGTCGACTTCATGTCCACCTGTGTGCAGTGTCGTGGGTGTGAACCTGCGTGCCCATCGGGCGTGAAGTACGGCCACATCCAGGAGGGCGTACGCGAAACACTGGCTCGCACCCGCGACATCACCCCGTGGTGGCAGCGGGTGGCCTACACCGTGCTGCCGCGGCACCGGGTGCTGTTGGCGGGTTCGTCACTGCTCGCCGTTGCGCAGCGGTTGCGGTTGGTGCCGAAGCGGATGGGCTTGCCTCGCCTGCCGCTGCGGCGGCCGCCGGCCGTGCGGGCCACGGGCACCGACGTGTGGCTGTACACCGGGTGCGTGATGGATGCGTGGCTTCGCGCCACCCACGTGAACACGGCCAAGGTGCTCGACCACTTGGGTGTCGCGTATCGGATACCGGGGAGCGGTGGTGGGTGTTGCGGCGCGCTGCACACCCATGCCGGGCTCGTGTCGAGCGCCGAGTCACTGGCGCTCGACGTGATGCGGTCGATGCCCGGCGACGAGCCGATCGTGGTGAACTCGGCAGGCTGCGGTGCAGCGCTGAAGGAGTACGGGTCGTTGCTGGGCACACCTGAGGCGGCAGCGTTCAGCGGCCGTGTGCTCGACGTGCACGAGTTCGTGGCCCGGCACATCGATCGCCTGTCGCCGCGAACCCACCTCGGACGCGTCGTGGTGCAAGACCCGTGCCACCTGCGCCACGTGCAGAAGGCGCACATGGCGGTGCGCACCGTGCTGTCGCCGGTGGCCGAGTTGGTGGAACTCGACGATGACGGCGTGTGCTGCGGTGCCGGAGGCGCGTACTCGGCCCTCGAGCCAGCGCTTGCCGGTCAGATCCGCGACCGCAAGGTGGCGGCCATCGCCCGAGCGGGCGGGGGAGTGGTGGCGAGCGCCAATCCGGGCTGCGCCATGCATCTCGCCGCTGCGGGGCTGACGGTGCGGCATCCCATCGACCTCCTCGCCGAGGCGTTGTGAGCGGGCAGTACGACCGACTGGCCGATCGGCTCGACGCCGTTGCCGCCGACCTCGACGAGGTGATGTTCGACCAGTTGCGCGAAGCGGCGGCGGCCAAGGCGGGTCGGCCCGCCGACGACAAGCGGCTCACCCAGGCGCGAAGGGCCATCGAGAACGGCGCTCTGTCCGTCTCCGGGGTAGCGCGGGCCGTGGC
>CAZQPJ010000255.1:0-4070 GCA_964595105.1 uncultured Bifidobacterium sp. | reverse complement strand
TTCCCGGACGCCCGTCGCACAGGGCCCGACCGTCACCTCACCCAGCGGGTGCGAGCCACACGCTAGCGGCGGTTCGGGCGGGCGACATTCGCGGCCGGGGCCGCTACCCTTGGCGACCGTCCCGGGAGGGGTGCGAGAGCGGCCGAATCGGCACGCTTGGAAAGCGTGTGAAGGGCAACCTTCCGTGGGTTCGAATCCCACCCCCTCCGCTCATGTCAGTCGAACCCGCCGACATCGTCGCCATGCGACTGGCGATCGACGAGGCCGTGGCCGCGCAGTCGCACGGCGACGTGCCCATCGGTGCGGTGGTGATGCGCGGCGGCGACGTGATCGCTCGTCGTCACAACGAGCGCGAACTCACCGGCGACCCCACGGCGCACGCCGAAGTGTTGGCGCTGCGTGACGCTGCTGCGGTGGTGGGGCATTGGCGTCTCACCGACTGCACGCTGTACGTGACGCTCGAGCCGTGCGTGATGTGCGCCGGTGCCGTCGTGAACTCGCGAATCGGCCGTCTCGTGTACGGGGCGACCGACCCGAAGGCCGGTGCGGTGGAGAGCCTCTACGAGGTGTGCGGCGACCAGCGGCTCAACCACCGACCTCCGGTGGAGCGAGGAGTGCTGGCCGACGAGTGCGGCTCACTGTTGAAGGAGTTCTTCGCGGCTCGCCGCGGGTGAGCCTCAGCCGGCGGCGGCGTTGCTGCCGGAATCGTCGACGATGCGGCGGAGTTCGCCGGTGTCGATCGGTGATGCCGTGGCGGCGTCGATGGCAGCGAGCGCGCGCCGCACGGCGTCTGCCACTTCGTCGGCAATCGAGGCAGCAAGGGCGAGGTCGGGTTCGTCGGGCGTTGCGGTGTGCACCGGCACCACCGGAGCGACGGGTGCGACGGGTGCGGCGGTGGCCGAGGGTGCCGTTGGTGCTGCGACCGGCGGCGCAGGCGCCGCGGGCACTGCGGACGGTGCCGCTGGCACGTTCGATGGTGCCGTGGCGGGCATCTCGGCGGTGACGACCGCGGCGGGTGGGGCGAACGTCGGCCTCAGGTGGGGCGGAGCGGCCGACACCGGGCTGCCGTGAGGGTCGGCGAGGTGAGCGCTCTCGACGAGGTGGGTGATCACCTCGACGGAGTTCGGCAACCAGCGGTCGATGCCGCTGGGATGCCGTTGGTACATCACCATGCGGTAGCCGTCGACCTCGGTGGGCGCCACCTGGGTGAGCACCTCATCGGTCATCAGTTCCACCGAGAGCTCCACCGCGTGCCGGTCGACGTGCTCCGCCCGCTCGAACAGCCGCCCGAGATGCTGGACACCGCCCACCATCATCGTGCCCGCCATGAGCTGCTCTCGGGTGATGACGCCCTCCACCACGAGCCGGACGCCGACGTTGCCGTCGGTGCTTCGTTCCGCCCAGTACACCTGGCCGTCGCGGAGGTACACGTGGGTGGGGGGAGTGGAGCCGAGCACCAGCATGCCGGTGAGGCACCGACGACGCGCTGCCTCGATCACTCGCCACGCCTCACGCGGCGCCGCGGTGTCACCGTCGTCGAAGAGGTCCACGTTCACAGCAGGGTCTTTCGGCAGCCCCCGGGGAACACTTGAGGGTGAGGGCATGGTAGCCGTGGCCCGCTCGCCGTCTTCGGGCAGGTGGCAGCCCGCGACACAGCCGCTAACCTGCCGCCCCGGAAGGGTGCCCGAGTGGCCAAAGGGACACGCCTCGAAAGCGTGCGAGGTGAAAGCCTCCGTGGGTTCAAATCCCACCCCTTCCGCCCCGTGCAACGCCGCCCGCTCCTGCTGGGCGGCGTTGTCGTTCTCCGGCTCAGTTGCAGGACGCTCCGTCGGCCGGCACGTTCTTCACTGGGTCGACGAGGTACCTGTCGATGGCGTCGCCGCTGCACGAGTCGGGCAGATAGCCGGTGTGGCCCTCGGCCGTCACCACCACCAACCGACCGTTCTCGAGGGTGGTCGCCATGCGGCGGGTTCCCTCGAGCGGCGTGGCCGGGTCACCGGTGGTTCCCATCACCAGGATCGGTCCGGCTCCCTTCCCGGTGATCGGAACCACGGGGTCGGCTGCCGGTGGGAAGAACGTGCAGAAGTAGGAGCCGATGTCGCCCGGTGAGAACCGCGGTGCGACCCGGGTGTACTCGACCGCCGACGCGTCCTCTTCGGCCACGGTTGGTCGCTCGGCGCTGTCGGCGCACGAGATCACCTGGAACGCCTCGAGCCCGTTGTCCCAGGTGCCGTCCTTCCGCCGCTGGAAGTAGTCGTCCATCAACTGCAGCATCGCCGCGCCGTCGCCGCGGTCTGCGTCGGCGAGCGCCTTCTCGAGATCCGGCCACAGCGAGTCGCTGTACATGGCCTGGGCGACGCCGTTCAGGGCCATTCCCCGGGTGAGGTCGGGCCGGCCGTCGGTGGTGGGAATCGGTTGGTCGTCGAGTCGCTGCATCAGCGCATCGAAGGCACCCTCGGAGTCGCCGTCGTGATGGAAGGCACAGGTGGAGGTGCTGCTGCAGCGCGCCAGGAAGGTGTCGAGTGCCTGCTCGAAACCGGCTGACTGTTGCAGGCCGAGGTCGAGCGCATCGGCAGTGGGGTCGGCAGCTCCGTCGAGTGCTGCGGCGCGGACCGTGTTTGGGAAGAGGGTTGCCCACACGGCCCCGAGTTCACTCCCGTAGCTGAAGCCGAAGTAGCTGATCTTCGCCTCGCCCAACGCGGAGCGGATCGAGTCGATGTCGCGGGCGGCCTGGTTGGTGCCGACGTAGTCGATGATCTCCCTGTTCTTCGCCACGCACTGCTCGGCGAAGTCCTTGGCCGAGTCGACGATCCTCTGCCGCTCGGCGGCGGTGTCGGGTGTGATGTCGAACCCGGTGAAATAGAGGTCGTAGTCGTCGATGCAGTCGATGGCGGGCTCCGAGAGGCCGGTGCCGCGAGGGTCCCAGCCCACGATGTCGAACTTGTCGAGGAGTTCCTTGCCGTACACGGAGTCGGCGTAGATGGCGTAGTCGCTGCCACCGAAGCCGGGGCCACCGGGGTTCACGAGGAGGCTGCCGATCCGCTGGTCGGGGAGCGCGAGGTGCCGGGCGACGTAGAGATCGAAGGTGCCCTTGCCGGGGTCGGCGTGATCGATCGGTACCTTCAGGTGTCCTGTCTGCACGCGGCCGGACGTGCCGAAGTCCTGCCAGCCGAAGGCCGAGGCGTCGGCCGTGCCGGGAGGTGCCGAGGAGTCGGGACCGCCTCCGGACGGACGCGTCGATGCCGAGCAACCGGCGACGACGACGGCGATGGCCAGTGTGAGCGCCACGTTGGCGCGCAGGCGAGGGAGGTTCACCGGGCCATCGTAGAAGTGACCGGCCGCTCCGTATCCTCACCACATGCGCATGGGTCCCCACATGATGATGCCCGGCGACGCGAACGCAGTGAAGGGCGTGAAGCTCCAGCGTCGTTCGCTGCGTCGCGCGTGGCAGTTCGCCGATCCCTACCGCGGCATGATCGGCCTGTTCCTCGCCAGCATCGTCGCTGCGGCGCTCATCGAACTCGTACCGCCGTTCGCGTTCCGTCGCATCCTCGACCACGCCATCCCGTCCCGCGACCGCGGCGGTATCACGGTGCTGGCAGGCCTCGTGGTGGGCGCTGCATTGTTCGACGCGGCGCTTGCCATCGTGCAGCGGTGGTGCAGTGCCCGCATCGGTGAGGGCGTCATCTACGACCTCCGCGTCGCGCTGTTCTCGAAGGTGCAGCGCATGCCGGTGGCCTTCTTCACCCGAACGCAGACCGGGGCGCTGACGAGTCGCCTCAACAACGACGTGGTGGGCGCGCAGAACGCCGTCACCAGCACGCTCGGCAGCGTGGTGAGCAACGTGGTGGTCCTCATCACCACGCTCACGGCCATGGCTGCGCTCGAATGGCGGCTCACACTGCTGGCCCTCGTGGTGGTGCCGATGTTCATCGTGCCGGCCAAACGTGTCGGGAGGCGCCTGCAGGACATCCTGCGCCGCAACGTGGCCCCCCGAGCCGAGCTGACCTCGCCGACGCGCCGGCGTTTCGACGTGACCGGGGCGCTGTTGGTGAAGTTGTTCGGTCGAC
>CAZQPJ010000254.1:0-4075 GCA_964595105.1 uncultured Bifidobacterium sp. | reverse complement strand
CAGTGGATCCTGTGAGCAACGCCATGACCCGCAACGTACTCCCCTTCCCCGCTCAACGTCCGAGTGCCTGACTCCCATGCGAGTGCCGTGCGCCCATGCGAGTGCACACTCCGATCCCGGGGGGCGTGAGCCACTCGGATGGCAGCGGGGGACCGAGGATGCGGCCGGGTGTCAGCCGAGGGTTCGCCGGTATGGTCCGCGGCCACTTCCCCCTCAGACCGGGTCTTCTGCGAGGTGGGCGATGCTGAACGGTGATGTCATGGCGGTGTTTGCCGCTCGGAATGGAATGGCGCTGGCCCCAGCGCTGAGCACGGCCGGGCTCAGCAGAAGGAGCCGAACTCGGTTGGTGAGCGAAGGCGTGCTGGAGGTGCTGTACGAGCGGGTGTTCCACATCACCTCCACGCCGTTGACACTCGAGGCTCGATGCGCGGCCCTGTGTTTGGCCTACCCGCGGGGCTTCGTGACGGGGCCGACGGCGGGGCGACTGATGGGTGTCAGGCGAATGCCCGACGGCCCACTTCACTTTGCGGTTCCGCATGGCTCGCACATCGGTCCGCACCCGGGAGTGACCCTTCGCCAGACCACCAGCATCCCTCCCGATCATGTCGTGAGCCGGAAGGGTGGGATCCGAATCGCATCGCCGGGCCGGCTTGCCTTCGATCTCGGGTGCGACCTCTCGGCGATCGATCACCGCTCGGTCGTCGAGCAGATGATCCAACAGCGGAGCACGTCGTGGCGAGCGCTTGCGAAGGTCGGCAAGCAACTCTGCCACCCGGCACGTCCGGGCTCACTTCGCTTCGTCGAGTTGTTGCAGAGTCAGTTGCCGGGCGGAGCCGCGGAGTCGCACCCGGAGGTGATCGTGGCAGAGGGACTTCGCCAGCGGGGTGTCCCGATCGAATTGCAGGTCGGGCGTCTTGATCTTCCCAATGGACAGGTCATCCGATTCGACATGGCGGTGCCAGAGCGTCGCTGGGCTGTCGAGATCGACGTGCATCCGTCGCACGCCCAACTCAGGGGCATTTCGAATGACAAACGGCGAGATCGCTGGTGCCACCGGATCGACTGGCAGGTCGAGCGTGTGACGGAAGTCGACCTCCTCGACGTCGAGGGAGTGTGTGACGAACTCGCCGAACTGTTCGAGTTGCGATGCCGAGCGCTGGACGCCCGCGGTTGATCCGAGTGGCACCCGACCCCCTGGGGGTCGCGTGGCACTCGGATGGGGCCCGGGCACTCGGATGGGGCCCGGGCACTCGGATGGGGCCCGGGCACTCGGATAAAGGAGGGGGGGTCAGCGGTAGGTGCCCGGTTGGCGGAGGAATCGGCGGTGCCAGCGGCGAGGGGTGAAGAGCACGGCGCGGGGTTCGTCCTCGAACATCCACCGCACGAAGTTGCGCCGGGTCCAGTTGTTGACGCCCACCAGTCGGATGGCGCCGCGGGCCAGCAGCGGTTTCGCCAGCCATCCGTTCAGCACCTTCGACATCCGGTGGTCGGCGAACAGGTGATGGCGCACATGGCGTTCGTAGTGGCGGCGCACGGCCACGGGTGACGGTCCCTGCAGCACGGCCTCGGCGGCGAGACGACCGGTGAGGACCGCCTGTCCGATGCCCTCGCCGGTCATCACATCGGTGGCCCGGGCGGCGTCACCCACGAACAGCGTGCGGTCGGCCGCGAGCACTGCACGGTCGATGCCGGCCGGAATCGGCCAGGCGGTGTGTCGGTCGTCGAGCGTGGCATCGGGACCCAACGCGGCGCGGATGTGCGGCCGTTCGATGAGGCCCGCCCACAGGTGCTTCATGTCGGCACCCGAGTAACGCCCGTCGCGCACCACGCCGAACCCGATGTTGGCCCGGCCGTCGGGCAGCGGGAAGCTCCAGGCGTACCCGGGCAGCAGGTCGGGCTCGAACCACACGTAGAGCCGTTGGGCGGCGGTGCCGGTGACGTTGCTGGCGTACTGCCGGAAGGCATGCCACTCGCCCAGATACCCGGGCTCGCCCACGCCGAGCAACTTCCGCGTGGTGGACCACATGCCGTCGGCCGCGATGACGAACGAGGCACGCACGGTGCCCAGTCCCTCCACCTCGGCGTCGACGTGCGTGTTGGTCTGCCGCAGCGCGGCGAGACTGCAGCCTTCGCGGATGTCGGCACCTGCCGACCGGGCCAGTTGCACCAGGGCGGCATCGAGTTCCCGCCGAGGAGTGGTGGCGGCGAACATGCCGCCATCCGGCATGGGCAGGCACACCTCCCGCCCCGATGGGGAGCGCAACCATGCGGCGGTGACCGTCTGCCAACTCGGCACGTGTTCGGGCCGCAGGCCGAGGGGCTCGAGTTCGCGCAGAGCGAGGGTGGTGAGGCCGTCGCCGCAGCACTTGTCGCGCGGGAACAGTGCCTTGTCGATGACGAGCACCGACCGCCCGGCACGCGCCAGCACGATGGCGGCGGCGGACCCAGCCGGGCCAGCGCCCACCACGAGCGCGTCGACGAGGAGGGGTTCGGTCGGCACGTCGGTCAGGCTAGGGCCGACTGCCTAGGGACTGACCACCCCGAGCCGCACTGCAGGCTTCATGACTCCGGCCCACTCCGCACGCTGCGCCTGCACCCTGTCGGCCAGTCCGGTCACGTGCGGAGCGAATGCATCGCCGGGGCATCCGGTGTAACTCATGGCCCGATGCGGGGCGATGGTGGGCGTGGTGACGACGGTGCCGGGCTTGAACCGCTGCGAACCTCGAGAGATGAAACTCACGGTGGCGCCCGGCGAGGTGTCGATGCCGTAGCGATCGGCGGTCCAGGCCAGCACCTTCACGAGTGAGGCCTGCGCCGCGGCGGTGGGCATGACCTTGGTGAAGTCACCGAGCAGGCACACGAGTTGCGCCCACCCCTGGCTGCCGCCGGTGGCGCTGGCCATCACCGGGCCGGCCAAGGCGCCGGCACGACCCTCCCACACGTCACCGTCGCGGCCCACGAAGAACTCGTATGCGACGTCGGGCCACCCCTTCGAGGGGTCGTGGCTGGTGTGCCAGAAGTAGGTGGTGCGAATGACCGTGCGCGCACTGGCGTAGTCGTTGGGTGAGGCAGTGTGGTGCACGAGCAGGAACTTCGGGTCTTCACGGCGGATGGTGCCCTTCGGCGGCAGGTCGGCACCCCATGCGGCTCGCGGGTAGATGCGCAGCCCCGGCATCACCTCCACCGGAGGCACCGAAGGCTGCGCCGGAGCCGCCTCTGCGGTGCGTCCTGCGAACGTCAGCGCGGGCAGTGCCAACGCCGGCACGGCCAGCGCTGCGGCCGCCAGCAGGTCGCGTCGGTTCGTCGGCTGGCAGTCGCACACGCCCGTCACCTTATGATGCGGACGGCGGGCCTCACCGTGCGCCCGCAATGTTCCGAGGAGTGGTGGATGAGCAGATTGTGTGAAGGCCGTGTGGCCATCGTGACCGGGGCGGGTCGTGGCATCGGCCGCGAGCACGCGCTGAGCCTGGCGTACCACGGCGCGAAGGTCGTGGTGAACGACCTCGGCGGCAACGTCGACGGTTCGGGCGGCGACCTGTCGCCTGCCCAGCAAGTGGTGGAGGAGATCAAGGCCATGGGCGGCGAGGCCGTGGCCAACGGTGACAGCGTGTCGTCGTGGGAGGGCGCACAGCGCTTGGTGAACCAGGCCATCGAGACCTTCGGTGACCTGCACGCCGTGGTGAACAACGCCGGCATCCTGCGCGACCGGGTGCTGGTGAACATGACCGAGGAGGAATGGGATGCGGTCATCAACGTGCATCTCAAGGGCACCTTCGCTCCCAGTCGCTGGGCGGCCGCCTACTGGCGCGAGCAGAGCAAGGCGGGCAAGCCGGTGTCGGGTCGCATCATCAACACCTCATCGGTGAGCGGCATCTACGGCAACCCCGGCCAGACCAACTACGGCGCTGCCAAGGCCGGCATCGCTGCCTTCACCAACATCGCGGCGCTCGAACTGGGTCGCTACGGCGTCACGGTGAACGCAGTGGCCCCGGTGGCCCTCACCCGCATGATAAGCGCCGTATTCAGGCGCGGCGGCGACGTGCCAGGGCGAGGCCGGCGAGGGCCGTCCCGACCA
>CAZQPJ010000253.1:0-4079 GCA_964595105.1 uncultured Bifidobacterium sp. | reverse complement strand
AGCCTGCGCATGGAGAAGGGATACCGCGACTACGGCCACGACATCGACAACACCGACGACCCACTGATGGCGGGCTTCGGCTTCGCCATCGCCTGGGACAAGCCCGGCGGCTTCGTGGGACGTGAGGCGCTGCTGCCGCGGCGGGGCGTGGTGCCCGAACACCGTCTCGTGTCGGTGCTGTGCCTCGACCCGGAGCCGCTGATGTACCACGCCGAGGTGCTGCGCCGCGACGGCGAGGAGGTGGGCTACGTGCGCGCTGCGTCGTACGGCCACACCCTCGGCGGGGCCGTCGGCCTCGCGCTGGTGCGGGGCACCCTCGAGGGCGACTGGACGGTGGAGATCAACGGTCGTCGCCATCCGGCCGCCGTCTCGCTGCGGCCGCCGTACGACCCCACCAACTCGCGCATCAAGGCCTGACCGATGGCGTCCGTGTTCGACTCCCCTCCCCCCGCCTTCAGCGCCGCCGAACTCGCTCACGCCGCCGCCGAACTGTTCGGCGTGCACGGCACCGCGCACCCATTGGTGTCGGAACGCGACCAGAACGTGCGCATCGACACCGCTGTGGGGTCGTACGTGATGAAGGTGGCGCACCCAGCCGAAGACCCGCAGGTGTTGCAGTTGCAACACGCCGCCCTGCAGCACATCGCCAGCGTCGACCCGACACTGGGAGTGCCGCACGTGGTGGAACCCGGCACGGTCGAATGGAACGGCCACCTCGTCCGCCTCGTCACCCACCTGCCCGGTACCACGGCCGCCGACGCCCCCGCCACCGACCTCACCCGTCGCTCCCTCGGGCAGATGATGGGACGTCTCACGCTGGCGCTGCAGGGGTTCGGGCACCCGGCGGCCCACCGACCCGACTTCCTCTGGCACCTCTCGAACGCCCAGTCGGTGCGTCGGTGGGTGGGCGACATCGCCGACCCGGCAGACCGCGAGGTGGTGGACGCAGTGTTCCGCCGGCACGAGCGCCACGTGCTGCCGGCGTTGCAGGGCCTGCGTGCCGGTGTGGTGCACCACGACGCCAACGACCGCAACGTGCTGGTCCTCGACGGCGCCACCACGGGCCTCATCGACTTCGGCGACATGGTGCACGCCCCGTTGGTGTACGAACTCGCCGTGACGCTCGCCTACGCGCTGCTCGACGCTCCCGACGTCGTGGCCGCCACCGAGCAGGTGGTGGGCGGCTACACGGCGGAGTTCCCGCTCACCGACGCCGAACTCGCCGTGCTGGTCGACCTCGCCGCCACCCGCCTCGCGATGAGCGTGACCATCTCGAGCCATCGCAGCACCGAGCACCCCGACAACGACTACCTGTTGGTGTCGCAGGCACCCGCACTGCGGTTGCTGCGCCGCCTGGCCGGCATGCGCCACGGCTTCCTGCACTTCGCCGTTCGCCACGCCGCCGGCCGCAGTCCGGTGCCCACGGAGCACGCCGTTCGCACGTGGTTGGCATCGCCCGACTGCCGACCTGCCGACATCCTCCCCACACCGTTGCGCACCACGGGCCGCATCGTGGTGAGCCTCGCCGATGGCGCACCCCTCACCACGTTCGGCACCGATGCGGACGCTGCGTGGGCATGGCTGCAGCAGCAGATGGCCGACGCCGATGCCACCGTGGCGATCGGCCGCTACGACGAGGACCGCTCGTGCTACGACGGCGAGCAGTTCCGCACCGATGCACCCGAGATGCGTTCCGTGCACCTCGGCATCGACCTGTTCCTGCCCGCCGAGACTCCGCTGCACGCCATGATGCCCGGCACGGTCGAGACCGTGGTCGACAACGCAATGCCGTACGACTACGGCCCCACCGTCATCACCCGCCACCACACTCCCGAGGGCGTGCCGTTCTGGGTGCTCTACGGCCACCTTTCGCGCCGCACCCTCACCACCGTGACCGCTGGCCAGGCGGTGGCCGCGGGCCAGGTGGTGGCCTACGTGGGTGACCCGACGGTGAACGGCGGCTGGGCCCCGCACGTGCACGTGCAGCTGATCACCGACCTCATGGCGCACCCCGACCGCGGCCCCGATGGCAACTTCGAAGGCGCGGGCGAGCCGAGCCGCATGCACATCTGGCGCAGCATCGCCCCCGACGCCAACCTGCTGCTGCGACTCTCGCCCGAGACGTTCGCCAGCCACTCCGACATCACTCCCGACCACCTGCTGCCTCGTCGTCGGGTCGACCTCGGCCCGTCGCTCAGCATCAGTTACCGCCGGCCGCTCAGCATCGTGCGCGGTGAGGGCACGTGGCTCATCGACCACACCGGCCGAGCCCATCTCGACTGCGTCAACAACGTCGCCCACGTGGGGCACGCACACCCGCACGTGGCGGAGGCCATCGCCCGCCAGTCGGCCGTGTTGAACACCAACACCCGGTACCTCCACACCACCATCCTCGACTACGCCGAGCGGCTCGCTGCCCTGTTCCCCGATCCGCTCGACGTGGTGTACCTCGTGAACTCGGGCAGCGAGGCGAACGAGTTGGCGATGCGCATCGCCCGCACCGCCACCGGACGACGAGACGTCATCGCCGTCGACTGGGGCTACCACGGCAACACCCAGGGGTGCGTCGATGTGAGCGCCTACAAGTTCAACCGCAAGGGCGGCACCGGCAAGCCCCCGCACACCCACCTCGCCGAACTGCCCGATCCGTATCGGGGTCGCTTCGGCACCGACTCGGCCGCCTACGCCGCCGCCATCGCCGACATGCCGCCCTCGGCGGCGTTCCTCGCCGAGAGCATCAGTGGCTGCGGCGGCCAGGTGGTGTTCCCCGACGGCTATCTCACGGAGGCATACCGACTGGCACGAGCACAGGGTGCGGTGTGCATCGCCGACGAGGTGCAGGTGGGGTTCGGCCGCGTCGGCACCCACATGTGGGCGTTCGAGCAGCACGGGGTGGTGCCCGACATCGTCACGCTCGGCAAGCCGATCGGCAACGGACACCCGCTGGGTGCCGTGGTCACCACCCGGGCGCTCGCCGACGCGTTCGCCAACGGGATGGAGTGGTTCAACACCTTCGGCGGCAACCCGGTGAGCTGCGCCGCAGGGATGGCGGTGCTCGACGTCATCGACCGCGAGGGTCTGCAGGCCAACGCCCTCGCCACGGGCGACCACCTGCTGACGCGCCTGCGCCGCCTCGCCGACGAGTTCGCCCTCATCGGCGACGTCCGCGGCACCGGGCTCTACCTCGGCGTCGACCTGGTGCTCGACCGTGCCACGAAGGAGCCTGCCACCGCGCTCGCCGGCGATGTCGCCAACGCGCTGCGCGACGTGGGGGTACTGGTGAGCACCGACGGACCCGCCGACAACGTGCTGAAGATCAAGCCACCCATCGTGTTCGGCCCCGCTGACGCCGATCTGCTCACCGATGCGCTGCAGCGAGTGCTGCGCCGGTTTACGCCGTAGGGTGGGGCGTCCCCTTTTCGTGAGAGAGCAGTAGATGGAAAACGAACTCGCCGGCTTCGCCGCACTCGGCTTGCGCCGCGAACTGCTGACTGCTCTCGACGCGCTCGGGTACGAGGAGCCCACTCCCATCCAACGCGAGACCATTCCCCACCTGCTGCAGGGGCGTGACCTGCTCGGCCAGGCTGCTACCGGCACCGGCAAGACGGCAGCCTTCGCGCTGCCGGCGCTCGAGCGCGTGGCCGACGGACCGGGCGCGAAGCCGGTCGCACTGGTGCTCGTTCCCACCCGTGAACTCGCCATGCAGGTGAACGAGGCGTTCTTCCGGTACGGCAAGGAGCTCGGTGTTCGCAGCGTTCCGGTCTACGGCGGCCAGCCCATCTTCCGCCAACTGCAGGCACTCGAGCGAGGCGCCCACGTGGTGGTCGGCACACCCGGCCGCATCATCGATCACCTCGGCCGCGGTTCGCTCCCCCTCGACGAAGTCGCCATGGTGGTCCTCGACGAGGCCGACGAGATGCTCGACATGGGCTTCGCGGAAGACATCGAGAACATCCTCGAGGCAATCCCGCAGCCTCACCAGACGGTGCTCTTCTCGGCCACGATGCCGCCGCGAATCGCTTCCATCGCCAAGCGCTTCCAGACCGACCCGGTGCGCATCAACGTCACCCGCGGCGACA
>CAZQPJ010000252.1:0-4123 GCA_964595105.1 uncultured Bifidobacterium sp. | reverse complement strand
GATGCTGCCCGAGGTGCCGCTCGACGTGAACCAGCGCCGTATGGCGGAGCCGTGGGGGGCGCTGCGCGAGCGCGACCCCGTGGAGCGCCACCCGAATCCCACCCGACTGCGCATTCCGGTGGCCGGCCAGTGACCGAACTGTCGCAGCAACTGAACGAGACCGCCGAGGCGTTCGACAGCGTTGCGCCCACGTACGACGGGCCGCAGGGCAACAACGACATGATCCAGCGGATGCGCGACATCGTGTGGCAGCGCATCGACGGGCTGTTGCCCGAGGTACCGTCCCACCTCATCGACCTGGGTTGCGGCACCGGTATCGATGCCGAGCATTTCGCACGCATGGGTCACCACGTGGTTGCCACCGACTGGTCGCCGGCGATGGTCGAACGAGCGGGAGCACGTGCCGAACGGGTGGGACCGGGTTCCATCGAAGCGATCCGCTGCGGAAGTCAGGAACTCGAACTGCTCGCCTCGACCCACAGCGGACGATTCCATCTCGCGTACTCGAACTTCGGACCGCTGAACTGTGTGCCCGACCTCGGGCACACCGCCTCAGCTCTCGCTCCGCTCATGCAGTCGGGCGGGTTGGCGTTGTTCACCGTCATCGGCCGCTGGTGCCCGTGGGAGGTGGCGCACTACGCCCGCAAGCGGCGGTGGGCGCGGCTGAAGGTGCGCTTCGATCGCAGCATCACACCGGTGGGCATGAACGGTCACACCATCTGGACCCGGTATCACACGCCGCGTGAGTTCGTGCGCGAGTGGGTGGGCTCACAAGGTGTGTGGGAACTGGTGTCGTACGAGGGGCTCAGCACCTTCGTGCCGCCGCCCTACCTCACGTCGATGGCCGACAACCATCCGCGAGCCTTCCGCGTGATGGAGCGTCTCGACCGCACCACGGCAGCGTGGCCGGGGTTCCGAAACCTGGGCGACCATTTCCTCATCGTGTTGCGCCGCTGCTGACACTCGCATCCATCGAACGGATACTGTGTGATCCATGCGCGTGCACGGACCCGAACGGCTCGAAGGTCAGGGTCTCGACGAGCAGCAGGGCCACACCGGCGATCGAGTGATCGCCGACCTGCTCAGCGATGCGGTGGTGGGTCCGCAGATCGACCTCATCCTCACCTGGAGGCCCAGCGGCTACGAGGTGTGGGCCGAGCGTGGCATGGTGCGGTTCCAGCGGCTCGTCGATGACGACGGGCGTCTGCACTTCGAGGTGCTCGAGGTGAACGGCGTGAACCCGATCGAACAGCAGGACCCGCTGGCCCTGCACACCGTGGCGCTCGAGCGTGCGGCCGCTGCCGCGTCGGGGTTCGACCCGGGTGATCCGGCTCGTCGGTTCATCGCCCCGGAGCACCAGACCTACCCGTTCGCCTACGAACGTGTGGCCCAGCTCTTCGATTCGCCGAACGCACCCGACCTTGCCATCTCGCCGCGCGACTGGTGCTCGGGCTCGCAACCGGGCACCCACGGAGGGTTGCACGTGCGGCAGTCGCGTGCACCGCTGTGGTTCAGCGGGCCCGGGGTGAATGTCGGCCGCCATGCCATTGCGGCGCGTGCGGTCGACATCGCGCCGACGTGCCTCGCAGCGCTCGGCTTTCCCCACATCGATGGTGTCGGGGCGGCCGGACTGCCCTCATCGACCGTGTTCCTCGCTCGGCAGGACGGCGAACCGCTCGAGCAGGTGCTGGGTGGCCCTGGTACTCCCGAGCGGCTCTACGTGTTCCTCCTCGACGGCCTGCACCAGACCGAACTCGAGCGGCAACTCGATGCCGACCCGTCGGCGTTGCCGCACCTGCGACGGCTTCGCGACCGTGCCGCCGTGTTGGCGGGTGGCTCGATCGTGAACTTCCCCTCCATCACCTGGCCGAGTCACACCACCATCGTCACCGGCACCTGGTGCGGTCACCATGACGTGGTGAACCCCACCTACTACCTGCGCGAACGGGGCGAGACCGTGTCGCCGCAGGGCCTGGCCATGGGAACCGAGCACTTCGCCAACCCGGCGGTCGAGAGCCTGCACGAGGCGTTCCACCGTGTTCGGCCGGGTGGACTCACCGCTGCCATCCACGCCCCGTTCGGGAGGTCGGCGCAGCACGCGGTGCTCGAAGGCCGCAATCTCTGCGATCGCGCTCGGGTGAAGGAACTCGGTATGCGGTTCGCCGATCAGGTGAATCCACGGTGGGCCGCCGAGCATCCGTCCGTGGCGTCGGAGGCCGTGCTCGATGCCCGCGGTGTGGCACAGGTGGTGGAACTCTTCACCCGGCCGGGTCTCGAACCGCCGGTGTTCGTCTACCACGAGCTCGCCCTCACCGATGGTGCCGGCCACGACTACGGGCCGCACTCCGACGGTCTGGCCGACGCGCTCGCCGAGACCGATGTGCGCATCGGGGAGGTGTTGGCGGTGCTCGACGGACAGGGCCTGTTCGACTCGACGCTGTTCGTGGTGACAGCCGACCACGGCATGGCACCGCAGGATGTCTCGCTGGCGGCCAACCCGACGGCGTTCGTGCTCGATGCCGGGTTCGACGCTGTCGTTGCCGAGCCGATGATCTGGTTGCGCGACATCGCGGTCGAGGCCGAACGCAAGCCCGACGGTCGCACCGGGCGGGTTGCGGTGACCTGCCTCGACGCCGACGTCGACGGCGAGCGACACCCGGTGGCGGGCGCCGAGGTGGTGGTGATGTCGCACAAGAGCGGACGTGCAGCTCGCGAGATCGCCCGCGGCCACACCGACGGCAACGGACTGTTCGGGTTCGCCACCCCGAGCGACACTCCCTCGGAGCGACTCGCCCTCACGGTGCGGGCCGACGGTTTCAACGCCCGACGACTACTGCTCGACGGCACACCGTTGGGTGTCGACCTCCGGGCAGCGCTCTACTTCTGACCGACCCCGGTCAGCCGGCGCTGCGGTGCGCTGCTGCGAGTTCGGCGACGTCTCGCATGATGCGCGACATCTGGAAGTCCTTCGGCGTGTACACCGCGCTGACACCAGCGTCGGCGAGGCGGCCGCGGTCGGACTCGGGGATGATGCCGCCCACCACCACCGGAGCATCGACCCCTTCAGCGCGCAGCATGTCGACGATGGCCGGTACGAGCTCGAGATGTGAACCACTGAGGATCGACAGACCGATCACGTCGGGGTCCTCGTCGCGAGCGGATGCCACGATCTGCGCCGGGGTGAGGCGGATACCGCTGTACACCACCTCCATCCCGGCGTCGCGGGCGGCCACGGCGATCTGCTCGGCGCCGTTGCTGTGGCCGTCGAGGCCGGGCTTGGCAACGAGGAATCGCGGCGGGCCACCCTGCATACCCTTCACGAAGTCGGCCACCTCGGCGAGTTCGCCCACCCGCCGGCCCACGGCCGCGTTCACGCCGGTGGGGGCGCGGAACTCACCGAACACGTCGCGCAGCGCGCCAGCCCATTCGCCCGTGGTGCCGCCTGCCTTCGCCAGCGCGATGGAGGGCTCCATGATGTTGAGACCGTTCACTGCCGCATCGTGCAGCGCAGCGATGGCGGTGTCGACGGCCACCTGATCGCGGTCGCGGCGCCACTGGCCAACCTCATCGATCAACTGGTGCTCGATGGCGGGGTCGACTGTCAGGATGTTGCCGGGCGAATCGAGCGGTGAGGGCTCGGTCTCGGTGAACGCGTTCACGCCCACCACGGTCTGATCACCTGCCTCGATTCGCCGAGTGCGCTCGGCCATGCTGCGCACGAGTCGACCCTTCAGTTCATCGACTGCCCCGAACGCGCCGCCGAGCGACAGCACGTCCTGCAGTTCCGCCCATGCGGCGTCGCGGAGTTCGGCGGTCTTGGCCTCGATGACGTGCGAGCCGTCGAAGAGGTCGCCGTACTCGAGCAGGTCGGTCTCGAACGCGAGCACCTGCTGCATGCGCAACGCCCACTGCTGGTCCCACGGGCGGGGCAGGCCGAGCGCCTCGTTCCATGCCGGCAGCTGCACGCTGCGGGCGCGGGCCTTCTTCGAGAGGGTGACGGCCAGCATCTCGAGCACGATGCGCTGCACGTTGTTCTCGGGCTGTGCCTCGGTGAGGCCGAGCGAGTTCACCTGCACGCCGTAGCGGAAGCGGCGGGCCTTGGCGTCGGTGACGCCGTAGCGTT
>CAZQPJ010000251.1:0-4135 GCA_964595105.1 uncultured Bifidobacterium sp. | reverse complement strand
CATCCGTCGCCTCCGAGCCAAGCTCGGCGAGGAACACGCCAACCTCATCCAGACGGTTCGCAGCGTCGGCTACCGCTTCGGCCAGAGCCGCTGGGCCTCCTGACCCATTCGCGCCGGGATTCATTGCCCCCACCCTCTCCCGTGGGATAGCCCTCCCGTGCAACACGCCACGGGAGGTACCCATGAAATCCTCGAAGTCGATCATCCTCGCTGCAACGGGCCTCGTCGCCCTGGGGGCCGTCGCCCTGCCGCTCAACAGCGCCACGGCCAGCCCGAAGCGTCAGCGCTACGTGCTCACCGAGAACGGCACCGAGTTCCACTTCATCGACGCCAGTGCTCCGACCGAGGACGGGCAGGCCGGTGACACGATCACCTTCGAGAGCACCCTCTCGAAGAGCGGCACTCAGGTTGGCAGCCTCGAGGGTCACTGCATCCAGATTCGCGGCGCGGGCACGCTCGACGACTGCGAGGTGACCGTCACCATCGGCAAGAGCAGCTTCCGCATGGCAGGTCCGTTCGACCCCGTGGCAGGTGGCACCCTCACCGTGCTGGGCGGCACCGGAAGCTGGGTGGGCGTCGGCGGCACCGACAAGATCGTGAACCAGCCCGACGGCTCGTCGATCCACACCATCGACCTCGTCAAGCTCTGACATCCTCCCTAGGGGCCCGTCGGTGCACAGGCTCCGGCGGGCGCCGTGGGGGTGAGCGTCACACGAGGCGCTGGATACGCGCCGAGTGCTTCGCGTGCGATGCCAGCACGTGTGGCAGGTCGGGGTGCAACAGCCGACCGTCACGCACGACGAACCGGCCGTGCACGATCGTGTGCCACGCGCTGGTGGGCCCACATCGCAGCCAGGCCTCCACCGGGTCGGCCAACGCACCCGCGAAGGTCGGTCCGTCGAGACGCCACACGGCGAGATCGGCAACAGCGCCGGGTTGCAGCGCGCCGATCTCGCCCTCACGGCCCAGGCAACCGGCGCCGCCGTGCGTGGCCACCTCGAGCGCCATGCGCGCCGTGCCTGCGTGGGCACCGTCACGCAGCTTGGCCATCAGCATCGCCGAGCGCGCCTCCAACCACATGGAGGCGCTGTCGGCCGACGACGAGCCGTCGACACCGAGGCCGACCTTCACACCGGCAGCACGCAGCGGCACCACGGGTGCGATGCCCGACGACAGGATGCAGTTGCTGCTGGGGCAGTGCGCCACCCCGATGCCCGCTGCGCCGAGCCGCACGATCTCGTCCGGGTTCGGCATCACGCAGTGAGCCACCCACACACGGTCGGTGCACCAGCCGGTTCGCTCGAGGTACTCCATCGGGCGGCATCCGAACGTGGCCAGTGAGAACTCGTCGTCCTCGGCGTTCTCGGCGAAGTGGGTGTGCAGGCGCACGTCGAGCCGTTCGGCGAGTTCGGCCGATTGGACCATCAGCCGCTCGGTGACACTGAACGGACTGCACGGTGCGAGTGCGATGCGCACCATGGCACCGTGCGAGCGGTCGTGGTGCCGCCGCACGGCGTCTTCGCTGGCCGCGAGGATCTCGTCGTCGTCGGCCACTACGTCGTCGGGGGGCAGGCCTCCGTCCTTCTCGCTGAGGCTCATCGAGCCACGGGTCGGATGGAAGCGCATGCCGAGTTCGCGAGCGGCGGCAATCTCCGCCGACAGCAGGTCGCCCGCACCACGAGGATGCAGATACAGGTGGTCGGTGCTGGTGGTGCAGCCGCTCAGCGCCAACTCGGCCAGACCCACGAACGCGCTGGCGTACACGCTCTCCTCATCGATGGCCCGCCACAGCGGATAGAGGCTCTGCAACCAGCCGAACAGCGGCCGGTCGGTCATCGGTGGGAAGGCCCGCGTGAGGTTCTGGTAGATGTGGTGATGCGTGTTCACCAGGCCCGGTGTGACCAAGCAGTCGGTGGCATCGACCACCTCGGTCGCCGCGGGCGCCGGGTCGGTGCTTGACCCCACGGCCTCCACGAGCCCTCCGGTGACGGCCACCCATCCTCCCGGGAGTTCCCGACGGGTTGCGTCCACGGTGGCCACCAGACGTGCATTGCGGATGAGCAGATCTGCCATGTCGACCTCCGGGTCAGGCGAGCGAGTCGATGACGAGTTGGATGTCGTCGATGGTGGTACGCGGGTTCACCACGCAGATGCGCAGCACGGTCTCGCCCGCCCACGAGGTGGGCACTACGAATCCGACGCCGTCGGCCAGCAGTCGGTCGCTCCACGTCTGGTAGTCGGCCGGGGTCCATCCACGTCGGCGGAACAGCACCACGCTGAGCTCGGGCTCCATCATCAGTTCGAGGTGGTCGGCGGCAGCAATGCGCCTGGCTCCCTCGTGCGCCACGGTGAGCGACTCCTCGACAGCGTCGCGATAGGCGGCGGTGCCATAAGTGGCAAGGCTGAACCAGAACGGAAGGCCACGGGCTCTGCGCGACAGGTGGTGTGCGAAGTCGCTGGGGTTCCACTCGTCATCGTCGTGCAGTACATCGAGGTATTCGGCGTGTTGTGTGTGCGCCCGACGCGCCTGCAGGGGGTCGCGGTACAGCAGCGCACAGCAGTCGAACGGCGCGAAGAGCCACTTGTGCGGATCGACGATGAAACTGTCGGCGTGCTCGATGCCCGCATAGCGGTGTCGAACGCTCGGTGCCACCAGACCCGCTCCGCCGTAGGCGCCGTCGACGTGGAACCACACCCCGAGTTCGGCAGCCACGGCGGCCACGGCCTCGAGCGGATCGATGACGCCCGCGTTGGTGGTGCCGCATGTGGCCACCACGGCGAACAGCCGCGCACGATCGGCAGGGTCGAAACCATCGATGCATTCGCGCAACGCCTCGACACGCAGGCGTCCCTCGGCATCGGCGTCGACCGTCAGCACATCGGCATCCATCGCACGCCCTGCAGCGGCAACGCTGCTGTGCGCGCCCTTCGACGCCACGATGAGGCCGCGGGTGCGGTCGTGCTCGCCACCGCCGCGTTCACGCCAACGGTGTCGTGCCGCGATGAGCGCACTGAGATTTCCGCTGGTGCCGCCGCTGACGAACACACCGCCGGCCTCGGCCGGCATTCCCACCAGGTCGGCCAACCACCGCAGGGCCTCGTTCTCGGCGAACACCGCACCGCCACCCTCGAGCCACGAGCCGGCATAGATGCTCGATGCACCCACCACGAGGTCGAAGAGAATGCTCGCCTCGGTGGGCGCGGCCGGTACGAAACTGAGAAAGCGCGGATGGTCGACAGAGATGCATGCCGGTGCCAGCACGTCGGCGAACACACGCAACGCTTCCAGGCCACCCACCCCGCGCTCGGAGATCGTGTGCCCCGCCATCGCCCGCAACTCGGCCGGCGTACGCGGACGGTCGAGCGGGGGATCGAGCCGCACACGGTCGACGGCGTACCTCACGATGGCCTGGGTGAGCACCTCCATGGAGGTGTCGTGCGAGTGCATGACGAGAGTCTGCCAAGCCGACGACGCACCATCGCGCCGCCCGTGCGAGGTCAGTAGTTGACGTCGATGAGCTCGCTGCCCTCGTGGCGATCTTCCGCATCGCGGTGCAGGGCCCAGCCGAGGCCGGCGGCAATGCCCACCGTGCCCATGATGGCGAGCACGGGGAAGATCAGCAGCGCAATGATGATGGCGATGGCACCGGGCACGAGGTCACCCTAGTGGCTTGAAGGCCCAGGCCTCAATCTCCACCACTGCTCCCAACGGCAGCGCCGCGACACCGATGGTGCTGCGGGCGGGGCGATGGTCACCGAAGCCGGCGATGTAGGCCGTGTTGAACGTGGCAAAGGTGTCCATGTCGGTGAGGAAGCAGAGCGTCTTGGCCACGTCGGCCAAGGTGGCGCCGTGAGAGGCGAGCTGCGCTGTGAGGTTCTCGACAGCCTTTGCCGTCTGGGCAGCGACGCCGCCCTCCACCAATGCGCCGTCGTGCAGGCCGAGCTGGCCACTGACGATGATCCAGTCGCCGGCGCGAACCGACGGTGTGTAGGGCCCGAGAGGTTTGGTCATGTGCGCATCGTAGGCCACCGAGGTGCGAAGCCCGTTGCCCGCCATGCGGCCAGTGCCACGGCGGCGAACACGGCGTCCGACCCGTTGACGCTGCGACCATCGGTGACGATGTCGACCGTGATC
>CAZQPJ010000250.1:0-4153 GCA_964595105.1 uncultured Bifidobacterium sp. | reverse complement strand
GCACCCCCTTGAACAGGTCGGTGTTCGGACGGTGACCGATGGCCACGAACAGGCCGGTGACGGCGAGGTTGGAACGCTCGCCGGTGACGGTGTCGCGCACCACGGCACCCTCGAGCTTGTCGGCCCCGAGGAGTTCGTCGACCACGGTGTTCCAGCGAATATCGATCTTCGGGTTGTCGAATGCACGCTGCTGCATGATCTTCGATGCCCTCAGCTCGTTGCGGCGCACCAGGAGGGTGACCTTCGTGGCGAACTTCGTGAGGAAACTGGCCTCCTCGATGGCCGAGTCGCCACCACCGACGACGGCAATCTCGTGTCCGCGGAAGAAGAAGCCATCGCATGTGGCGCAGGTGGACAGGCCATGGCCGAGCAGCCGCTGTTCTGCCTCGAGACCGAGCATGAGGCTCTGCGCACCCGTGCTGACGATGACGGCGTCGGCGGTGTGGAGTTCGTCGCGGACCCACGCCTTGAACGGGCGTTCGCTGAAGTCGACCGAGGTGACCTTGGCGGTGAGGAACTCGGCGCCGAAGCGGGCGGCTTGCTCGCGGCACCGCATCATCAACTCGGGCCCCATGATGCCCTCGGGGAAGCCGGGGAAGTTCTCGACCTCGGTGGTGAGCATCAGCTGCCCACCGGGTTGGTCGCTGGTGCTGCTGGGTTCGCCCTCGATGACGAGCGGACCGAGGTTGGCACGGGCGGTGTAGATGGCGGCGGTGAGACCGGCGGGGCCCGAACCGATGATGAGCACGTGGTGGTGGGTCATGCCGATTCACCACGATGACGGGCACGAAGTGCCAGGAAGCCGCCCACCATCAGCAGTGTGCCGAGGATGAAGTACGAGAGGTAGACCGCTCGGGCGTGCCCCACGCCGAACCCGAGGAGTTCGCGGAACCCGCCGAGCAGCAGGATGACCACCAACGGAAGGGCGACGAGCGCAGCGAGCAGGCCGAGCGTGCCGAAGACGACCGCCCGTGATGCCCTGACGGCGTTGTCGGTGGCGGTGGTGCGCACCTTCGAGACGACTCGCTCGACCGTGTCGGCGAGGTCGGGGGCCCAGTTGGGGTCGGTGAACGGGTTGCCCAGCATGAGGGGTGAGCCTAACGGCTCAGCGGAGACTGAGAGCCAGCGAGGCGATGGCGGCGTGGTACGTGACCATCACCACGATCGACATCCACCGGCGGTCGCGGACGAAACGGCCCCACCCGAGCACCGAATCGGACAGCACGAAGAGCGCGGTGCCCACCACGACCCACCAACGCCCGGTGGCCCAACCCACCGTGGCCATCGCCGAGATGATGGCGAGATAGGCAAGCACCGGCGACCGCAGTGCGGCGTCCTGCTGACTGGCGCCGGCCACGATGACGCGACCCACCGTGATGACGAGCAACGACGCAAGGATGAGGGCCAGACCGGCCAGCACGGTGCTGTTGAGGCCGTACATCACGAAGAGCACGATGAACCCGAGGTGCCCGAGGAGGAACGCGGCGAGACCGATGATGAAGCGGTCGACGCTGGAAAGGAGTGCAACATCCCCGATGAGGCACAGCGTCAGTGCAATGACCGCCACCACCACCTGCGAGGTGGGTGCCCCACTGGTGAGGGCGATGCCGAGCACCAGCAGGGTGGTGAGCGGCTTCGAGACGTTCTCGAGGAGGCGGTTCGCCTTCAGCCGTGTCGACCAGTTGACGAGGGCCGCGACCGTGGCGGCGACGATCAGGATGGACTGCATGGACAGGATCGTACGGTCAGGGTTGTGATCTGGCGAGCACGGTGCAGTTCGCGTCGAGTGCCTCGATCACGCCGGTGACGGAATCTCGTACCGCCACCGCTGGTGTGCCCTGATAGATGATCTCGCGCAGCACCGTTTGGTCGGCTCCGAGTGCGCAGGTGAACGAGAAACTGATGCGTGCCGTTGCAGGGGAGGCAGCCACCGACACCTCAGCGGCCACCTGATCGGGCGGGTTCAGCGTGGTGAGTTGCTCGGGCGACGCCACCTGGATCGGAGCCTCGGCGGGACCGGTGATGGCGGCGATGGTGGATACCGACGCGACCATTCGTGTGGAAGCCGGGGCGAGACCGCCGACGTTGGCGGCGTCGGCCGACGACTGACCGTTGGCCTGGTAGGCGACCGGGTTGCTGATTCTGGCCGCACCGTCAGCCGAGGACGAGTCCTTGCTGTCGGTGCCCTTGAGGGCACCCAGACCGATGATGCCCACGAGGAGTACTGCAGCCGCAGCGGCGACGCCGCGGTACCAGCGTGCGCGCTGCGGAAAGGCCACCACGTTGGGTGCAGTGTGCATGCGATCGAACTCATCGAGGGCCCGGGCGATGGCTGCCGAGCGCGCAGCGGCCGACGCGGGAGGCACGTCGGCCAGTGCTGCACGCACGCGTTCGTGCTCGGGGAGGATGTCGTCGTCGCTCATGGTTCCTCGGTGTGACGTTCCGTGACATCGGATTGGTTCCCGAGCATCGCGGCCAACATGCCGCGACCCCGGGAGATGCGGCTCTTGACGGTACCCACCGGGACATCGAGTGTGGCCGCGATCTCGTTGTAGTCGAGGTCGGCGACGTCGCGGAGCACGACCGGGAGTCGGAATTCCTCGGGAAGTTGACGAAGTGCGTGGTCGAGCACCTCACGCTCGCCGATCTGGTCGAACCGCGTGTGCGAGGCAGGATCGACGTGGTCGGGCTCACGATCGTCGGTGCTGGACCTGAGTGTGCTCGGTCGCCGTTTCCGTCGGCGGAGTTCGTCGAGGCTTGCGTTCGTGGCGATGCGGTAGACCCAGGTGCTGAAGGCCGACCGACCGTCGAAGCGAGGCAGACCACGGACCACGGCGATGAGTGCCTCCTGCGCTGCGTCGGCGGCATCGGCGTCGTTGCCGGTGATGCGTCGGCACACGGCGTGGATGCGGTCGTAGTGGAGCGTGAGGAGTCGCTCCATCGCGCGGCGATCTCCCGCCTGTGCGGCGGCAACCAGGGCTCGGTCGTCGTGCTGATCGTCCACGGCTACGCGACGGAGACTTCGCGAATACTTCCCCGGTAGGGATTCTCGGAGCAGTTGTTGCCGCTCCCGAGTTCGACGAACGAGATGAGGACGAATCTGGCCGCGTTGGTGACGGCCACGCCGATGTCGCTCGGCTTGTCGTCGTTGAACGACTGCAGCGGACTGCCCCACGCCTCGAAGGTGGCAGGAATGTTGCCATCGGGCGCCGTGTACACGCGGACCTGGTAGGGAGCGCTGGCGATGGACGCCGACACTGTGGCGGTGTGATTGGCTCCCAGGTCGAGCACCACGCCGACACCCTGTTTGCCGCCGAGATAGCGATCGCTGTAGCAGACGGTGTGCCACGACGTGGCCGGGTCGTTGTCGACGAGCAGCGACAGGAGGTCGTCGTTCTCGTTGCCGTCGCCGTCGGGGTCGTAACTCGAGAGGTTGACGAGCGTCGCCACGCCGGGCGCCGGTGTGACGGAATTGGTGACCTGTGCAGTGGGAACGACGGTGGGAACAGCGCCGGTTCCACCCGAACCGGTGCTGCCGATGGTGTACCAGAGAACCACGCCGACGACGAGCGCAGCCACCAGCAGGGCACCGACCACCATCGACGACGGCCCGGCCCGGTGTTCGTACTTCCGGTTCGGCTGCTGTCGGGGCCGGTCGGGCGACGTGGGAGTGCGATCGGCCCGTACGACGGGGGCAGCGGGCTTGCCGGGCACGTGGACGGGGGTGTTGCCGCGGGTGACATCGCGACTGCGATCGAGGTCGACCTTCGGCAGCGCTGCGATGCGACTGAGTTCGAGCCGGACCGCCTCGCCCGACACGTATCGGTCGTCGGGCTTCCGGGCGAGCAACCGGTGGATGAGTGCAGCAAGACCGTCGGGCAGGGTCGGGCGCAGGCTCGTGAGGTTCGTTGGATCGCGGTTGAGGCGAGCCAGGGCGGTGTCGGCATCGGTCTCGCCGAGGAACGGCACGCGACCGGCGAGGCACTCGTAGAGCACGAGTCCGAGCGAGTAGAGATCGGCGCGACCATCGAGCTTGCGACCCCTCACCTGTTCGGGCGAGAGGTACTTCGCGGTTCCCATCATCACGTTGGGGCTCGTGAGGTCGTCGTCGGCCGAGCCGGAGAGACCCTTGGCGATGCCGAAGTCGGTGAGC
>CAZQPJ010000249.1:0-4165 GCA_964595105.1 uncultured Bifidobacterium sp. | reverse complement strand
GCTGGAACTGCAGCGTGGGGTTCTCGCGGATGGGGTGGTGCGGGGCGAGGAAGGTGCCGAACTTGATACGGGCCATGCCCGCGAGACTAGGTGTGGCTCGGAGCCGTGCCGTTACCGGATGTCGCTCGGCGGCGATGCCGGTATCGTGTTGGTCGCCAGGGGACGTAGCTCAGTTGGCAGAGCGCCACCTTTGCAAGGTGGATGTCAGGGGTTCGATTCCCCTCGTCTCCACTCCTGGTGCGGCCGCGTGAGTCAGCGAGCGGCGATCACCTTGGATGCGGGCTGTACGACCCGCGGATCCGCAGCGTGGGCAACCTTCGGGTCCTTGTGCTCGTAGGGCAACGCGTGCAGCACATGCCGCATCGACTCGAGCCGCGCCAGCTTCTGCACGTTCGAGTTCACCACCGTCCACGGCGCGTGCTTGGTGTCGCTGAGGCGGAACATGCGATCGCGGGCCTTGCTGTACTCGGCGAACTTGGTGACAGCGGCCTCGTCGTTCGGGCTGAGCTTCCACTGCTTCAGCGGATCGTTGCGGCGCTCCTCGAAGCGGCGCAACTGCTCCTCCTGCGACACGGTGAACCACAGCTTGAACAACTTGATGCCGTCGTCGACCAATTGCCGCTCGAAGTCGGGCACCTGCTTGAAGAACTGGTCGCGCTGAGCCAGGGTGCAGTAACCCATCACGGGTTCGACCACCGCACGGTTGTACCAACTGCGGTCGAACATCACGATCTCGCCAGCGGCCGGCAGGTGCTCGACGTAGCGCTGGAAGTACCACTGGGTGCGTTGCACGTCACTCGGCTTGGGCAGCGCCACGACCCGCGTGACGCGCGGGTTCGTGTGTTCGGTGAACCGGCCGATGGCGCCGCCCTTTCCGGCGGCGTCACGCCCCTCGAAGATGATGCAGATGCGGGCACCGGTCTCGACGGCCCACCGCTGCAGCTTCACCATCTCGATTTGCAAGGGGATGAGCACTTCCTCATAGTCCTTGCCCTTGGGCACCGGCCGGTCGGGAGCGTGACGCTCCATGTCGGTGATGGTCAACTTCTTCGGCATGGGCGCGAACGTTAGGCGCGCTGAGCCCGAGCGTGAAGCGAGAGTCCAAGAATGGGGAACACCACCACCGACAGCAGGCCTGCCCCCACCATGGCGGCGGCGTTGTCGGGGCGCATCATCCTGTCGGCCACGCCCAGACCGGTGATGACCACCACGAGGGGAAGTTGGGCTGACTGGAGGAATGCCAGTGCCGTCATGCCACGACGGTCGAGTTCGCTGCGGTACAGCAACGTTGGCAGACCACGCACCAGGAGGAACAGGGCGAGGAACATCGGCACCTTCAGCAGGGTGCCGCCGTTGGCCAATGCGTCGATGTCGAACTTCATGCCGCTCACCACGAAGAAGAGCGGGATGAAGAAGCCGAAGCCGAGCGATTCGAGCCGTGTCTGCACCTCGTGCAGATGGTCGACGCCATCGCCCTCGTCGGCACCCAGGAACAGGCGAGCGATCATGCCGGCGGCGAATGCCCCGAGCAGCACGTCGAGTTCGAACCGGAACGCCACCCACACGAGGAGGCCGCACAGCAGCACCGAGATGCGCACGCCCAACTGCCCACTGCTGTGAAGGGTGTGGCCGATGAGGCGCACGAACCGGGGCGGTGTGGGGCGAGCGGCGAGCCGACCGGCGATGAGTGCGATGACGGTGAACAACGCGAGCACGGTGGCCGCCCGAACAGGGTGCACCGATGTGAGCGCCAAGGAGATGGCGACGATGGGGCCGATCTCGCCGAGCGCGCCACCGGCGATGAACAGTGAGCCGAAGCGCGTGCCGAGCAGACCGGCGTCACCCACGATGGGCAGCAAGGTGCCGATGGCCGTGGTGGTGAGAGCGACCGCCACGAAGCGCACGCCGGAGGTGACGCCCAGACCGTGGAGGCCCCAGGCAACAGCGATACCGAGACCGAGCGACACCAGCCACCCCTGCACCGCCAGCCGGGCCGGAGCCCCCTTCACCTCGTGCAGATCGATCTCGAACCCTGCGAGGAAGATGAGCAGGACCAGGCCAAGTTCGGCGAGCACGCCGATCACCTCGTCGAGGTGTGCCCAACCGAGCACCCTCGGCCCGATGATGATGCCGAGCGCGATTTCGATGACGACGCCGGGCAGTCGCACGAAACGTCGCAGTGCATCGGAGACCAACGGGCTGAGGGCGGCCACCGCCACCACGAGCAGCAGTGTCTGGACCATGTCGCCGTGCACGGGCGAAGTGTAGGGAACTCGTCAGCGCACCGGAGGCGACACTGCTGCCATGGCCACCGCGAGTGCGTGTCCGATGTTGATGGAGTCGACGCCCCGGTGCATGGGGATGCGCACGTCGTAGTGCGTGCGCTCGCGGGCCTCCACCGTGAGACCCGGCCCTTCGGCGCCGGCCACCAGCGCCACCTTTGGGGGCATCGCCATCGAGAAGAGACTCTCGGCCGACGTGTCGGGCGTGAGCGACCACGTCTCGAAGCCTCGCTGTGCCATGGTGACGAGGGCGCCGGGCCATTCGGTGCAGCGCGCCACGGGCAGGTGCAGGATCTCGCCCATCGACACGCGGATGCTGCGCCGATAGAACGGGTCGGCGCACGATGGGTCGAGCACGAGTGCATCGAACCCGAGAGCGCGGGCAGTGCGGGCGATGGCCCCGATGTTCTCGTGGTCGTTCGAACCTTCGAGCACCACGATGCGACTGCAACTCCCGAGGATGTCGTTGAGCGACGGCATCGGTCGGCGGTTCGCAGAGGCGAGGACACCCCGATGCAGGTCGAACCCGGTGATGGCCTGCATCACCTCTGGTTCGGCGACGTAGATGGGGGCGTTGGCAGGTGCTGCGATGTCGCGCATGCGCTCGTAGCCCTTCGGAGTGAACAGGAATGAACGCACCCGGTACGGAGTGGCGAGCAGACGTTCCACCACCGGTGCGCTCTCGGCGATGAGGTAGGCGTGGCTCTCGCGGCGCTCGCGAATCGACACGTAGTCGGACACCCGGGGGTCGTCGGCGGACGTGATGTCGATGAACACGGCTCGACTCTACGGCGCGATACTGCGCAGGTGACCACGAACACAGAGCGTTACTCGTTCGTTCCCGGCTCGACCGTCGACTACCCGATGATCGTCGACGGTGACGGGATCCACCTCATCTCGTCCGACGGTCGACGGATCATCGATGCCGCCGCCGGTGCCATCGTGGGCAACATCGGCTGGGGACGCACCGAGCCCGGCGAGGCTGCCGCTGCGGCCATGCGCATGGGCTACGTGGTGCCCACCTGGCCCACCCCGGCACGCCTCGCGCTGCAGGAGGAACTGGCGCAGCACTGGTTGCCGCCGCACATGGGGAACGTGTTCTTCACCAGCGGTGGCAGCGAGAGCACCGATTCGGCGCTGCGCCTGGCGCGTGCCTACCAAGTGGCGAAGGGCCGACCCGACCGGTGGAAGATCATCGGACGTCACCCCAGCTATCACGGCATGACCACCGGCACGATGGCAGCGGCCAGCCACAGCATCCGCCAGAAGGGCTACGAGCCGTTGCTGCTGCCGTTCCCGAAGGTGCCCTGGGACGACCCCGAGCAGGTGTTGAAGGTGATCGAGCAGGAAGACCCTGCCACCATCGCCGGTTTCATCGCCGAGCCCATCACCGGTGCCGCAGGGGCGTGCCTCACCGCGAGCGACGAGTACTGGCAGACCGTCACCGACGTGTGCCGCACGCACGACATCCTGCTGATCGCCGATGAGGTGATGACGGGCTACGGCCGAACCGGCCTGAAGTTCGGGCACCAACACTTCCCCTTCGTGCCCGACGTGATCGTGGGTGGGAAGGGTCTGGGTGGCGGCTATGTGCCCTTGGGCGCGGTCATCGCCACCGACGACGTGGTCGACGCCCTTCGCGGCAGCGGCTTCATGTACTTCACCTTCACCGGCAGCGACGGCGCCTGCGCGGCCGGCACCACGGTGTTGCAGATCGTGCGGCGAGAGAACCTGGTGGAGCGCTCTCGCACGATGGGAGCACTGCTGGGCCGACGGCTGTGCGAGGAACTGGGCGAGCACCCTGCGGTGATCGAGATCCGAGGACGCGGTCTGTTCTACGGACTCGAGACCCGGTGCAGCCGCGACGCCGTGGTGATGCAGGC
>CAZQPJ010000248.1:0-4207 GCA_964595105.1 uncultured Bifidobacterium sp. | reverse complement strand
CGAATGCTCGCCGGTGGTGGCGGGAAACCAGTCACTCAGGAGGGCGACGCACGCCTTCGCCACGGCGCGGGAGTCGTTGACGTCCCACCCGAGGGGCGCCCGGTCGTCCCACACATCCTCGAACTTCTTGAAACCGGGGATGCTCTTCGCGGCGATCGTCTTGATGGGTCCGGCGGCCACGAGGTTGCAGCGGATGCCCTGAGGTCCGAGCTCCTTGGCCAGATACCGGCTGACGCTCTCGAGTGCGCTCTTGGCGACGCCCATCCAGTTGTAGGCCGGCCAGGCAACCCTGTTGTCGAAATCGAGGCCCACCAGCGAGCCGCCCTGGGTCATCAGGGGAACGAATGCGTCGGCCAGTGCCTTCAGCGAGTAGGCGCTGACGTGAATGGCCACCGAGACGTCGTCCCACGTGGGCGCCATGAAGTCGTCACCAAGGCATGCCTCGGGGGCGAACCCGATGCTGTGAAGGACGCCGTCGACCCGGCCCCACTTCTCGGTGAGTGCTTCTCGCACCGACACCAGGTGATGAGGTTGGGTGACGTCGAGTTCGAACACGTCGACCGGTGTGGCGAGTTTGCGTCCCGTGCGTTGAGTGAGGCTCAGTGCCCGTCCGGCTCCGGTGAGCACGATGTTGGCGCCCTCCCGCTGAGCCAGTTCAGCGACCCCGTAGGCTAGCGACGCGTCGGTGAGGACGCCGGTGATCACGATGTTCTTTCCGTCGAGCAGGCCCATGTGGTCGATGGTACTCGTCGGCTTTCGCCCCAGCGGTGTGGCTGTGCGAGGCTGACCGAATGCGTATCGGCATTCTGGGTGGCACCGGTCCGGCGGGTTCGGCTCTCGCGGCGCGTCTCGCGTCGGTGGGTTACTCGGCCATCATCGGCTCGCGATCGAAGTATCGCGCCATGGAGGCGCGTGACTCACAGGTCGAGAAGTGGCCGGAGCTCGCCTCGCTGCTCGGCTACGGCGACAACGCGGCGGCGGCCGAGTGCGACGTGGTGGTCATTGCCACGCCGTGGGACTCTGCGGCCACCACGGCTCAGGAGAACGAGGAAGCGCTCGTCGGCAAGGTCGTGGTGAGCATGGCCAACGCTCTCGTTCGGGTTGGCCACGAGTTCCAACCGCTGGTGCCGCCGCGTGGCAGCGTGGCGGCACATGTGCAGGCGGCGGTGCCGCGGTGCCGTGTGGTGGCAGCATTCCACCACCTGCCGGCCACCGAACTCGGCCATCTGGGTGAACCGATCGAGAGCGATGTGCTCATCTGCGGTGACGACCCCGATGCGGTGCGCACCATCAGCGACATCGTCAGCAAGATTCCCGGCTGTCGGCCGCTCGACTCCGGTGAACTGTCGAATGCGACGGCCATCGAGGCGTTCACGGCGGTGCTGCTGCAGTTGAACGTGCGTTACAAGACGCGCGTCGCTCCCAAGCTCACCGGCATCAAGCGCGACCCGCGAGCGCCCAAGCCGGTAGCGTCTGACTCGTGACGATGCGCCTGTACGACACCGCTCGGCAGGCCGTGGTGCCGTTCGAGCCCGGCCCGCAGGTGCTCATGTACACGTGCGGTATCACCCCGTACGACGCCACCCACCTCGGACATGCATCGACGTTCATCACCTACGACGTGCTGCAGCGTCGGCTCATCGACATGGGTCACACCGTTCGATGCGTCCGCAACGTCACCGACGTCGACGATCCGTTGTTCGCCAAGGCCCGCGAGTTGGGTGTGCACTACCTCGACCTGGCAGCGGGCGAGGAGGCCCGCTTCGAGCGCGACATGGAGGCGCTGAACGCGCTGCCGGTGTTCAGCACGCCGCGTGCATCGTCTGCAATCCCCGACATCCGCGGCTTCATCGGGATGGTGCTCGATCGTGGCTTCGCCTACGAGTCGGGTGGCAGCGTCTATTTCGACGTGTCGAAGTTTCCGTCGTTCGGGTCGGTGAGCCACTACTCGGAGGAGCAGATGATCGCCATCGCCCGCGAGCGCGGTGGCAAGGTCGACGACCCCAACAAGCGGCACCCCCTCGACTTCGTGCTGTGGCACCCGAGTGAGCCCGACGAACCCAGCTGTGACACGATGTGGGGGGCGGGTCGGCCCGGGTGGCACATCGAGTGCAGTGCCCTGGCGCTCCGTGAGCTCGGCACCACCATCGACCTTCACGGCGGTGGCAGCGACCTGATCTTCCCGCATCACGAGTGCGAGCGCGCCCAGAGCGAGGCCGCCACCGGCGAGCCGTTCGTGAAGCACTGGATGCACGTGGCGATGGTGTACATGAACGGCCACAAGATGTCGAAGAGCCTCGGCAACCTCGTGTTCGTCGATGCACTTCGACGGGAATGGGACCCTCGTGCGATTCGTCTCGCGATCATCGAGCATCACTATCGACGTGAGTGGGAGTGGGACGACACGCTGATGCCCCGCAACGCGGCTCGGCTCGAGCACTGGAGCCGGGGTGGTCACAGCGAGAGCGGTGTCATCGACGAGGTCCGTGCCGCCCTCGACGATGATCTCGACACCCCGGCGGCATTGGCCGCCATCGATGCTGCGGCTGCCGCGGGGCTGGGCGTCCACGATGCCGCTGCTCTTCTCGGTGTCAACCTCGGAGCGACAGCCGCACACCCCTGAACTATGCTCCGGCCATGCTGAGGGCGGTTGGTTCCACGTGAAGGCGCAGGGCGCAGGTAAGGCACAGTCCCGCCTGCGCCGTGTGGCGCGGCCGCTCGCGTCGCAGTTGTGGCACTTCCATCTCGAGGGATTCGAGCGTCTGCCGCCCACCGGGCCCGCCATCCTCGCCCCGAACCACGTGAGTTTCCTCGATTCGGCCTTCATCATGCTGCAGGTGCCCCGGAACATCAGTTTCGTCGGCAAGGCCGAGTACATGGACTCGTGGAAGACCAAGTACCTGTTCCCGATGATGGGAATGATCCCGATCGACCGCGGCGGGGGAGAACGCAGCCAAGCGGCCCTCGACACGGCTGAACGGGTGTTGCGCCGAGGCGAGTTGTTCGGCATCTTCCCTGAGGGCACCCGCAGCCGCGACGGATACCTCTACAAGGGCCGCACCGGTGCCGCCCGACTCGCACTGCAGGTCGGGTGCCCGATCTTTCCCGTGGGCGTGGTGGGAACCCGCGAGATCCAGCCGCCGGATGCGAAGTTCCCGAAGTTTCGCCGGGAATGCACCATCCGTATCGGGCGTCCCATCAACGTGGCGCGGTACGCGGCCCGAGGTGACGATCACATCATGCTTCGTCAGATCACCGATGAGTTGATGTTCGAGATCCGTGAACTGACGGGCCAGGAGTATCGCAACGAGTACGCCGGCAAGCGTGCCGAGACCGAGCCCACCGTCACTGCCACCGTTGGGACGGTCGGTGGAAACGAACCTGCTGCGGCGATGGGTCGACAATAGACTCGGCGGTCTATGACCGACATCACGATCTCCCTGCCCGACGGTTCACAGCGCACGCTCCCTGCGGGCGCCACTGCCGCCACACTGGCAGCGTCGATCGGGTCGAGGCTCGCCAAGGCCGCCGTTGCGGCCGTGGTGAGCGGTGACGAGTGGGATCTCGGTCGCGAACTGCCGGATGGTGCCGAGGTGGCCATCATCACCAGCGACTCCGACGCCGGTCGGCACGTGCTGCGGCACAGCACGGCTCATGTGCTGGCGCAGGCGGTGACGCAGTTGTTTCCCGGGGCGAAGTTCACCATCGGGCCGGCCATCGCCGATGGGTTCTACTACGACTTCGAGTTGCCCGGGGGACGCACGTTCACCGAGGCCGATCTCGCCGCCATCGACGCGCGCATGCGTGACATCATGAAGGCCGACCAACCGTTCGTCCGCGACGAGGTGCCGGCCGCCGACGCACTGACGCTGTTCGCCGACCAGCCGTACAAGTGCGAGATCATTCAGCGCGTCAGCAGCGGCGCGGCCGACAGCGACGACGCCGGCGAGATCGGCGGCGGCGAGACCATCTCGGTGTACCGCAACACGCCCGAGTTCGTCGATCTCTGCCGTGGGCCGCACGTGCCATCCACCAGTCGACTCGGACACTTCAAGCTGATGAAGGTGGCCGGTGCCTACTGGCGCGGCAACGAGAAGGGGCCGATGCTGCAGCGCATCTACGGCACGGCCTGGGACTCGAAGGCGGCGCTCGACGAACATTTGCACCGGCTCGAGGAGGCGGAGAAGCGCGACCACCGCAAGCTCGC
>CAZQPJ010000247.1:0-4214 GCA_964595105.1 uncultured Bifidobacterium sp. | reverse complement strand
AGGCCGTGATGCCCAAGGCCGGAGCCCGGGTGATGGACCTGCAGGACCCGACATCGAAGATGAGCAAGTCGGCCGATACCGACAGCGGCCTCGTGAACCTGCTCGATGATCCTGCGGTCATCACGAAGAAGTTCAGGCGGGCGGTTACCGACAGCGAGAGCGAGGTCCGGTTCGATCGGGAACACAAGCCAGGGGTGAGCAACCTGCTCGAGATCCTCTCGGCCTGCACCGGCGACACACCCGAAACGCTAGCGAGCCGCTACTCGCAGTACGGGCCGCTGAAGACCGACACCGGCGACGCAGTAGTGGAACTGCTGCGACCCATACAGACTCGCTACCACGAGCTGATGGCCGACCCCGGTGAACTGCAGTCACTGCTGCGCAAGGGCGCCGCCAAGGCACGCACCGTCGCCGCCGCCACCCTCGACAGGGCCCAGCGCAATATCGGTATCACCCCGGCCTGACGCTGCTCAGACGTCGTCGGCTCGTCGCAGGGCGTCGGCCCACTCTCCCTCACCGCGCACCAGCGACACCGTCACCCTGTCGCTGCCGCTGCGCTCAAGCCGTTCGGCACCGAGCCGTTCATGGTCGTGATAGGCGCGGAAGCGGGCTCCACGTGGGCCCACCACCGTGGCCACCACACGCAGCAGCGTGCTCAGTCGTGCCTCCGTCTTGCCGACGTCGTGCAACAGAGCGCCCGCCACCGCCGCGCGAGGAGGGTGCCCGGTGTTGTCGGTGAAGCGCCGTGCCACGGTCAGTGAGTGTCGCCGGTCCCTCACGTCCATCGCCGACCACATCTGCCATTCGTGTTCGAGCAAGTGAGCGCGCGCCCACGACACCGAGGCGCTGTCCGGTTCGGCACTCGACAGCGACCCGATGAAACGTCGGGCGAGATGCGCCACGGAGGTCATCGTCCCGACCTCGGGTGCGCCTGTCGGTAGACCTGCCACAGCCGTTCCTGGCTCACCTTGGTGTACACCTGCGTCGTCGAGATCGACGCGTGACCGAGCATCTCCTGCACGATTCGCAGATCCGCACCGTGGTCGAGGAGATGTGTGGCACAAGAGTGCCGCAGCACGTGGGGTGACAGCCGATCCGCCAGTCCGACTGCCTCCCCGTAGCGACGTACCACGGCCCAGGCCGACTGTCGGGTGAGACGAGCACCACGGCTGTTCAGGAACACTGCCTCCTGATCACCGCGCCGAGCCCAGCGATCGGGCTCCATCCGCGGTCGCCCGTCAGCGAGCCACCTGTCCATGGCCACTGCCGCAGCGCGGCCGAAGGGCACGAGACGTTCCTTGGCCCCCTTGCCGAACAGCCGCACCACCCGGTGATCGCGGTCGATGTCTGCCAGCGAGAGGCCGCACGCCTCGCTGATCCGCGCGCCTGTCGCATAGAGGAACTCGAGCAGTGCAGCGTCTCGAAGGGCCAGCGCATCGGACCCAGCCACGGCGGCGAGCAACGACGCCACCTCTGCCTCGGTCAACGGATGCGGGATACCTGCCGGCACGCGGACTCCCTCGGCATCGGCGGTGGGATCGTCCGGGCGAACACCCTCCTCGCACAGGAACCGGTGCAGCATCCTCACCGCCGCCAACTGTCGAGCCACGCTCGACGGAGCCGCGCCCGAAGCTCGGCGCGCCTGAACGAAGGCGTCGACATCGGTTCGCGCCACGGTCCCGAGGTCGGCACCCCGTTCATCGAGCCATTGCTGGTAGCCCGCGAGATCGCGCCGGTACGCCGCCAGCGTGTTGGCCGAACGCCCCCGCTCGCTGGCCATCCATCCGAGGAAGTCCTCCACCACGGACGGACGAACACGCGTCATCCGTCGGTTCCCTCGCGGAGGTGCCGCTCGGTCAGCAGGAGTCCGATCACCGTCTTGGCATCGTGGATCTCGTTCCGAAGGATCATCGACACCGCTTCGGCGAGGTCGACCTCGAGGACGTCCATGTGCGTCTCCTCCGGGCCATGGACCTCGCGTCCGACCTCCTCGATGTCGGTGGCGAGGAACAGGTTCAGCACCGAATCGGTCATACCCACTGACGGGTAGAAATCGATGAGGTGATGCAGGCGGCCGGGCAGCAGGCCGACCTCCTCCACCATCTCGCGCATCGCCGTCACGTGCGTGGGTTCGTCAACCACATCGCGCATCCCCGCCGGAATCTCGATGATCACGTCGTCGAACGGCGCCCGGTACTGGCGAACGAGCGTCACGTACGGGGTGCCGTCGTCACGGAAACGGAGCGGTACCGCCGCCACTGCGCCGGGCGAACGGACCACGTCTCGTTGGAAACCTTCCCCCTGCGGGTCCTCGTACTGGGCAACGACGACCTGCCAGATGTAGCCCTTGTGGACAGTGCGGTCGCCGAGATGCCGGAAACCGCTCATGCCTCAGGCCACCGACGGCGCTGCACGCAGGACCGGCGACCGAGCTTCGCGACGGGCCAGGGCGGCCGCGGCGAGGTCACGGAACAGCGGGTGCGGCCGATCCGGCCGGCTCTTGAATTCGGGATGCGCCTGCGTGGCGACCCAGAACGGATGGTCGTCGAGCTCGATGAACTCGACGAGACGACGATCGGGCGACAGGCCGCTGCAGCGCAGTCCGGCTGCCTCCAGACGCGGCTTCCAGGTGGCGTTGAGCTCCCACCGATGCCGATGCCGCTCGCTCACCACCGGTTCGCCATAGGCCTGGAACGCACGGCTACCCGGCTCGAGGATGGCGTAGTAGGCGCCCAGTCGCTGCGTCCCGCCCTTGTCGCTCACGTCGCGCTGGTCGTGCATCAGATCGATCACCGGGTGCGGCGTGTTCGGGTTCATCTCGGTGCTGTTCGCACCTGTCAGCCCCATCACGTTGCGGGCGAAGTCGACCGTCATCGCCTGCAGCCCAAGACAGATGCCGAGGCAGGGGATGTCGTTCTCGCGGGCGAAGCCGGCTGCGGCGATCTTGCCCTCGAAGCCCCGATCACCGAAGCCGCCCGGGATGATCATCCCGTCGAGATCACCAAGGCGTGCAGTGGCGAGCAGCCCCTCCACTTCCTCTGCCTGGATCCAGTCGATCTCCACCTTCGCTCCGTGGTGGAACCCGGCATGCTTGATGCTCTCGGCAACCGACAGGTAGGCGTCCTGGTAATCGACGTACTTGCCGATGAGGCCGATCTTCACCGGCTTCGTGGCGGCTTCCACCTTGGCGACGACCTCGCGCCACGGACCGAGGTCGATCGGTGAATCGAGTCGCAACACCTGGCATGCCACGGTGTCGAGTCCCTCCTCATGGAGAATCAGCGGCAACTCGTAGATGTTGCGTGCGTCCGCTGCGTTCACCACCGCGTTCTCGTCGACGTTGCACAGATTGCTGATCTTGCGCTTGAGGTTGTCGCTCAATGGTGACTCGCTCCGGCACACGATGATGTCGGGCTGGATGCCGCGACTGCGGAGCTCGGTCACGGAGTGCTGCGTCGGCTTCGTCTTCTGCTCACCCGACGGTCCGATGAACGGCACCAGGGTGACGTGGACGTAGCAGATGTTGTCTCGACCGACATCGCTGCGCATCTGCCTCAGGGCCTCGAGGAACGGGAGGATCTCGATGTCGCCGACCGTGCCGCCGACCTCGGTGATCACCACGTCGACATCGTCGGTGCTGACGCGCTTGATGCGCCGCTTGATCTCGTCGGTGATGTGCGGAATCACCTGCACGGTCTTGCCGAGGTAGTCACCACGACGCTCTGCAGCGAGCACCGCTTGGTAGATGCTGCCAGTGGTGGCGTTGGAGTTGCGGGTGAGCGGTTCGTCGATGAAGCGCTCGTAGTGGCCGAGGTCGAGGTCGGTCTCGGCGCCGTCCTCGGTGACGAACACCTCGCCGTGCTGGAACGGGCTCATCGTGCCCGGGTCCACGTTGATGTACGGGTCGAGCTTGATCACCGCGACGCGGAGGCCGCGGCTCTTGAGGATCCGCCCGAGCGACGCGGCGGTGATGCCCTTGCCGAGGGAGGAGACGACGCCGCCGGTGATGAACACGTACCGGGTCTTGGTCTCCGCCACTGGGTCCTCCGTCAGACGCTGTGGAGGATCCTAGGCGGGCGATCGGACGCCCGCGCCGGGTCAGTCCGCCACGAGCGCGAGCACCCGCGCCGGGAACCCCGAGGCGTCCGCGACGGGCGGCACGCCGACCACGAGGGTGGCGCCGCTCGGGGGCAGCGCGTCGAGGCCGACCAGTC
>CAZQPJ010000246.1:0-4217 GCA_964595105.1 uncultured Bifidobacterium sp. | reverse complement strand
TGGTTCCGGCCGTGGAACTACGGCGACGTGCTGCAGGAGTACTGGGCGGTGCGCGAGGCCGTGTCGCTCGGCGACGTCAGCACGCTCGGGAAGATGATCATCTCCGGCCCCGATGCCGTGGAGGCGCTGGAACGGCTCTACCCGAACCATGTGCACGACATCAAGGTGGGCCGTTCGCGGTACGTCATCAACCTCAACGAGCGTGGCCACATCCTCGATGACGGCATGATCTGCCGCGAGGACGACAACCGCTTCCTGCTGAGCTTCACCTCGGGTGGCGCCGGCTTCGCCGAGCTGTGGGTGCGCGACTGGATCGAGACGTGGGGCCTGAAGGCGCACGTGCTCGACCGCACCGTGTCGCACGGCGCCATCAACGTCACGGGTCCGTTGGCCGGCGAGTTGCTGCGCCGTGCGGGTGTGGCCGACGATGACCGCCCGAAGTTCCTTCAGCACCGCCGAGTTGATGTGGCGGGTGTGCCGTGTCACATCCTGCGCCTGTCGTTCACGGGCGAGGCCAGCTACGAACTGCACCACCAGATCGACCGTTCGGTGGAACTGTGGGAGGCCCTCATGGAACTGGGTCGGCCCCTCGGTATCAAGCCGCACGGCCTGCAGGCACTGTTCGGGATGCGGCTCGAGAAGGGCCACATCATCGTGGGCCAGGACACCGAGCTCGACAGCACGCCGCGCCGCGTCAACATGGATTGGGCGGTGAAGCTCGAGAAGCCGGCCTTCGTGGGTCGAGATGCGCTCATCCGCACGGCCGCGCTGCCCGACGAGCGCCGCCTGTTCGGTTTCACCATGGACGGACCGGCACCGCTGGAGGGCAGTGTCATCAGGGTCGACGGTGAGGTGGTGGGCCATGTCACCTCCAGCTGGAACTCACCGATGTTCGGCCATGCCGTGCTGCTGGGTTGGCAGAAGCGGCTGCCCCATCAGGACGTGGTGGAGATCGACGGTCGGCAGGCTCGTGTGAGCCCCGTGCCGTTCTACGACAAGGAGGGTGCCCGTGCCCGCATGTGACCCGATCTCGTTCGAGACGCTGCCGGGCTGGCGCATCATCGCCGAGCCAGCGGCACTCGACGCGGCCCCGTGGCCTGCCGGCTCGCAGGTCGTGCGCATCTCGCCCGACGACGTGTTCCTCATCGGCGAGGATGAACCCACCGTGCCGCTCGATCCGCACGCCATCATCGCTCCCGAGCGCGGTTTCTCGGGGGCCTCCCTCGAGGCCGCCGATGTCGACCGCATCGCCCTGCATCACATCGAGTGGATGTTGCCGCATCATCGGCCGGCATTGGCCCAGGGGCAGATCGCAGGCGTCCCGGCGAAGTTGGTGCTGCACACCGACGGTTCCGCGCTGCTGCTCGTCGGCTGTGCCGCTCGTCACGAACTGGAGGACCGCCTCGCATGAACGAGTTCGTCGAGACCCTGCTCGACCTGCCGTGGCAGGTCGGTGACCCGAAGCCCGCCTACGACGTGGTGATCATCGGTGCCGGCGGCCACGGCCTGTCGACGGCCTACCACCTGGCCACCCGACACGGCATCACCAACGTGTGCGTGCTCGACGCCGGATTCATCGGCTCGGGCAACTCGGGACGCAACACCACCATCATCCGCAGCAACTACGGCATCCCCGAGAGCGTGGCCTTCTACCAGCACAGCCTGGAGATGTACCAGACGCTCGAGGCCGAGACCGGCTGCTGGATCATGCACAACCAGAAGGGCCAGATCTGGATGGCCCACTCGGTGATGAGTGCCCGCACCGAGCAGACCCGCGCCCTGATGAACCAGGCGATGGGCGCCAAGACCGACTACATCGGTCCCGACGAGGTGCAGCGTCTGTGCCCGCAACTCGACATTACGGGTGGCGGCCGCTACCCGGTGATGGGTGCCAGCTACCACCACGAGGGTGCCACCGCCCGCCACGACCGTGTGGTGTGGGCGTATGCACAGGGTGCGCTGCGCGCCGGGGTGCACGTGTTCCAGCACACTCCGGTGACCGGCCTCATCATGTCGGGCGACCGGGTCACCGGTGTACGCACGGCGAAGGGCGACATCTCGGCGGGCACCGTCATCTCGGCGGTCGGCGGCCATGTGAGCACCGTTGCCGGCTGGGCGGGCGTTCGACTTCCCATCCGCACCCACGCGCTGCAGGCCTTCGTCACGAATGCCTACTCGCAGTACCTGGCGCCGATCGTGTCGAGCAGCGACCTGGTGTTCTACGTCAGCCAGACCCCACGCGGTCAGATGCTCATCGGCGCGGAGTTCGACCGCTTCGCCAGTTACCGCCAAGCGACATCGTTCAGCTACCTGCAGGCGTGCGCCAAGAAGGTGGTCACCATGCTGCCGTTCATGGCGAACCTGCGCATCCTGCGGTCGTGGGCCGGAATCTGCGACGTGAGTTCCGACTTCTCGCCCATCATCGGGCACACCGGTGTCGACGGGTTCATGATCTCCACCGGGTGGGGCACGTGGGGTTTCAAGGCGATCCCCGCCGGAGGCGAGCAACTCGCCCGCCTCGTGGCCACCGGTTCGGCGCCACTCATCCAACCGTTCGGACTCGACCGCTTCGCCAAGGAAGCGGCCATGGCCGACCCGAGTTCGGCAGGAACGAGGTAGCAATGCTGTGGGTTGAATGTCCCAACTGCGGTTCTCGGCCGTTCGAGGAATACCGGTACGGCAACGTCTTCCCGGTGACGCCCGATTCCATCACCGATCCCGACGCGCGCAACGTCGACTATGCGTGGATGCAGGACAACATCGAGGGCGTCACGCTCGAGCGCTGGTTCCACGAGTCGGGCTGTCGCCGTTGGTTCACCGCGAAGCGCGACACCACCACCGACGTGTTCCTCGCCGTCGACGACTGACGTCGGTCACGATCGTTTCTGGACGTTGGCCCACTCGTCCTTCAGGCCCACCGTGCGATGGAACAAGCCGTGCTGTGCGGCATCGTGGTGGAAATAGCCGATGCGTTCGAACTGCACGACGGTGCCCTGGGGTACTTCGGCAAGTGACGCCTCGGCCTTGCCGTGGCGAACCTCGAGCGAGTCGCGGTTGAGGTCGTCGAACGGTTCGCCGGTGCGCTCGCCCGGAATCTCGGCCGAGAACAGGCGGTCGTAGAGGCGGGCCTCGATGTCGACGGCGTTCGCCGTGCTGACCCAGTGGATGGTGGCTTTCACCTTGCGGCCGTCGGGCGCCTGACCGCCGCGGGTGTCGGGGTCGTACGTGCAGTGCACCTCGGTGACGTTGCCGTCGTCGTCGGTGGCGTAGCCCGTGCAGCGCACGAAGTAGGCGCCGCGCAACCGCACCTCGGCACCGGGAGTGAGTCGGAAGTACTTCGGTGGCGCCTCCGCCATGAAGTCGTCGGCCTCGATGAACAGTTCGCCCGTGAAGGGAACTTCTCGCGCGCCATCGGCCACGTTCTCGGGGTTGTTCTGCAGGGTGACCGTGTCGACCTGGCCGGTCGGCCAGTTGGTGATGACCAGCTTCACCGGCCGCAGCACCGCCATGCGGCGCAGCGACGTGCGGTTGAGTTCGGCCCTGATGAACGACTCGAGGAGTTCGATGGCGTGGCGGCTGTTGGTCTTGGCGACGCCGATGAAGTTGCAGAACTCGCGGATGGCGCTGGCCGGGTAGCCGCGGCGCCGCAGCGCCCGGAGGGTGGGCAGGCGCGGGTCGTCCCATCCCTCCACCACGCCGTCGTTCACCAGCTGCAGCAGGCGACGCTTCGAGGTGACCGTGTAGGTGAGTTCGAGCCGGGCGAACTCGGTCTGCCGCGGCTGGTCGCCGGTGAGGGGCAGGTGATCGAGGTACCAGTCGTAGAGCGCTCGATGGCTGTCGAACTCGAGCGTGCACAGCGAGTGGGTGACGCCCTCGATGGCATCGCTCTGACCGTGCGCCCAGTCGTAGGTGGGATAGATCACCCACGCATCGCCGGTGCGGTGGTGGTGCTCGTGGCGGATGCGGTACATCACGGGGTCGCGCAACTGCATGTTCTCGTGCTGCATGTCGGCCTTGGCGCGCAGCACGCGGCTGCCGTCGGCGAACTCGCCGGCGCGCATGCGCCGGAACAGGTCGAGGTTCTCGCCGACACTGCGGTTGCGGTGGGGGCTCTCGATGCCGGGCTTGCCGTAGCCGCCGCGTTGGGCCGAGATGGTGTCCCCGTCCTGGTCGTCGACGTAGGCGAACCCGTGCTCGATGAGATGCTCGGCCCACTG
>CAZQPJ010000245.1:0-4221 GCA_964595105.1 uncultured Bifidobacterium sp. | reverse complement strand
ACCTGCTTGGCGTGCGGGTGTTCGATGGCCACGTGATTGCCGCGACGCCCGGGCTGGCGCGGCGTGGGAGTGGCGAGGCCGAAGTGGTCGCAGAGTTCGATGGCGAACCCCGTGAGCGCCGTGCCCTTGGCGTGGATTGCGCCGATGCCGGCCTCGGCCGACAGGGCGATGCCCACCTCGGCGGCGGCCAACGCCATGATGGTGGGCGTGCCCATGAGCATGCGGGTGATGTCGGGTCGCGGCTCGAACCGAGGCCCCATGGCGAACTGGTCGACCGCCGCGAACCAGCCCCAGATGGGCTGGCGGATCGACTGCTGCAGTTCGGTTGCCACGTAGGTCCATGCCGGTGCACCGGGGCCGCCGTTGAGGAACTTGTAGCTGCACCCCACCGCCAGTTGCGCGCCGCACGCATGCAGGTCGATGGCCACGGCACCCACGGCGTGCGACAGGTCCCACACCACCAGCGCGCCGGCCGCATGCGCACGAGCGGTCTCGGCGGCCACGTCGACCATCTCGGCCGTGCGGTAGTCGATGACGCTGCGCACCACCACGGCCACGTCGTCGAGCCGATCGAAGCCGTGTCGAACCGTGTAGCCCATTGCCTCGGCGATGCCGTCGACCACGTACCGGTCGGTGGGGAAGTCGTGCTCGCTGATGGCGATCACCGTGCGTCCCGGGTTCAGCCCGATGGCACCGTGCACCAGTTGGTACACGTTCAACGTGGTGGTGTCGTGCACCACCACCTCACCGGGGAGTGCGCCGATCAGCGGCGCCAGCACGTCGCCCACCCGCTGCGGCATGTCGAGCCAGTGATCCCACGAGCGGATGAGGCCGGTCGCCCAGTCGTGCTCGAACACCTCGGTGATGCGCTCGATGGTGCGTGCGGGCGGCATGCCGAGCGAGTTGCCGTCGAGGTACACCACGCCCTGGTCGGGGATGCGGAACCGGCCGCGGTACCCGCGCAGCGGATCGGCGGCGTCGAGGGTGAGGGCGTGCTCCCGGCTCGTCATGCCCACCATCCTCCCACGCCCCGGTCCGAGTGGCTCGTGCCCATGCGAGTGCGTCATGCCCGTGCGAGTGGGTCATGCCCATGCGAGTGGGTACTCGCACCCCGGGTGGCCTGTCCCACTCGGACCGACCCGTCCCACTCGGATGGACGCCTGGCACTCGGACGGGGGCTCGGACGGGCACTCGGACGGGGGCTCGGACGGGGGCTCGGGTCAGGGGCGGGGGATTCGGCTGCTCAGCACGCCGGCGGCCTCGAGGCGGTCGCACTCGTCGGGCCCAAGGCCCAGCAGTTCGGCAAGGACGGCCCGGTTGTCCTCGCCGCGGTAGCGCGGCTCACCACCGGCGCGCACGTCGCTGCCCTCGAACCGCCACGGCGCGTTGGGAATGGGAATGGTGCCGTCGCCGCGATCGGTGACCCGCACCACGGCCTCGCGTTCGTCGGCCCAGTCGGTGTCGCACACCTCGCGCACCGACCGCAGCTTCCCGACGGCGAGCTTGTTGGGCGACATCGCATCCTCGATGCTCTGTGCGCTCGGCATGGTGGACGCCCATTCATCCATTGCGGCGAAGATGCTGGTGAGGTGCTCGAGCCGGCCCGCCGTGTCGGCGAAGCGCGGATCATCGATGAGGTCGTGTCGACCGATCGACATCATGTAGTAGTCGAACGTCTTGTTCTCGGCCGGATGCCCGCTGATGACCACGCTCTCGCCGTTCGCGGCGGTGAGCACCGGATAGTCCATCGGTCGGAAGCTGCGGATGACGCCGTCGGGAACCGGCTGGTCGTAGAGATGGTCGTGAGCGTGCTCGTTCACGTAGAGCATGGTCTGCGCCATGCTCACGTCGATGCGGTCACCGCGGCCGGTTCGTTCGCGCTGGAACAGGGCAGCCAGCACGGCGGCGCCGAGTTCGAGGGCGGTGTACACGTCGGCGTGGCTGTGCGCGTCGTTCGCGTACGGCCTGCCGTGCGCGTCGCCCTGCGCCTTGGTGAACCCGCTCTCGGCGCCCACCACGGGCGCATACGCACGGCGATGCACCCACGGCCCGGTCTGTCCGTAGCCGCTGGCCGAGGCGTAGATGATGCGCGGGTTGCGTGCACTGACGGCCTCGTAGCCCAGCCCGAGTCGGTCCATCACGCCCGGACGGAAGTTCTCGATCACCACGTCGCAGCGCTCGGCCAACTGCAACACCAGCGCCCGACCTTCGGCGTGGTCCATGTCGATGCTGACGCAGCGCTTGCCGGCGTTCTGCTGGGCGAAGTAGCTGGCGATGCTGTTCACCCTCGGCCAGGTGGTGCGCGTGATGTCGCCCTCGGGTGGCTCCACCTTGATGACCTCGGCGCCAAGGTCGAGCAGCATGCGACCGGCGTGCGGCCCGGCGAGCACACGAGTGAGGTCGAGCACCCGAATACCCCGAAGCGGTCGGTTGTCCGGTCCGGGCTGCATGGCGGCCGACGTTAGCCTCGGCCCATGCACGATGACGCTGCCCTGGTCGACCGTCGCATCAAACGCGAACTGCACGAGCGACTGATGCCGGCGATGTATTCGGCGTCGGTGCCGATGCAGGTGGAGGCGTGGGACACGCCCGGCGAGCCGGTTGGTTACGCCGAGGCCATGGCCGGTCTGGCGGCGACTGGCCGACCGTTCACCATCGGCGACCACTGGAGCCGGCCGTGGGGCACCACGTGGTTCCGTTTCACCACCGATGTGCCGGCCGACTGGGCGGGCTCGTCGCTCGAGGCAGTGATCGACCTCGGATTCCACCCCAACTCGGCGGGCTTCCAGAGCGAGGGGCTCATCTGGCTGCCGGGGTCGGATGGCGAGGGAGCACCCGTGCAAGGCATTCATCCGCGCCGCACCGGCTATGCCCTGCCGAACACTCCTGCAGGCCCGCTGGACATCGTGATCGAGGCGGCGTCGAACCCGTCGTTCGGGTTCCGCGGCGGAGGCCACAGCCCCCTCGGGTCGCTGAAGACAGCGGGCGACCGACCGATCTATCAACTAAGACAGGCGTCGCTGGCACTGCGCAACGATGACGTGTTCCACCTGCTGCTCGACGTGGAGGTGCTGCTGAGCCTGATGGGCGCGCTGCCTGCCACCGACAAGCGCCGGCAGCGTCTGCTGCGTCAGATCGAGCACGCCTTCGATGCCCTCGACCTCTACGACGTGGCGGGCACCGCCGCTGCAGCGCGCGAACGCATCCAGCCCGCCCTGGCGGTACCGGCCCGCCACGGGTCCCACCACGTCGTCGGCGTCGGCCATGCCCACATCGACAGCGCGTGGCTGTGGCCCATCCGCGAGACCATCCGCAAGTGCGCTCGCACGTTCGCCAGCGCCACGAGGTTGATGGACGACTATCCGGAGTACCGCTTCGTGTGCTCGCAGGCCGTGCAGTACCACTGGATGGAGACTCGCTACCCCACCGTGTTCGAACGCATCCGCGAACGCGTGGCACGCGGTCAGTGGCAGCCGGTGGGCGGCATGTGGGTGGAGGCCGACATGAACCTGCCCAGCGGCGAGAGCCTGGTGCGCCAACTGGTGCACGGCCAGCGCTACTTCGAGAGCCGCTTCGGTCTGCGTTGCAAGGAGGTGTGGATTCCCGACGTGTTCGGGTACCCGGCCTCGCTACCGCAGATCTTCCGCGCCGGGGGCTGCGACCGCTTCATCACGCAGAAGCTCAGTTGGAACAAGCAGAACGTGTTCCCCCACAGCACGTTCGTGTGGCAGGGCCTCGACGGCTCGCAGGTGCTGACCCACTTCCCGCCCGTCGACACCTACAACGCGATGGTCGTGAGCGACGAGATGGTGTTCAGCGAGCACAACTTCAAGGAGCACGGCTGGAGCGACTGGTCGCTGATGCCCTACGGCTATGGCAACGGTGGCGGTGGACCGACCCGCGAGATGGTGGAGCGTGCGAGCCGTCTGGCCGACCTCGACGGAGCGCCACGGCTCACCCTTGGCACCACCGACGAGTTCTTCGACCACGTGGAGGCCGAGATCGCTGCGGGCGCGCCGGTGCCGCGCTGGACGGGCGAGCTGTACTTCGAGATGCACCGCGGCACCCTCACCAGCCAGTCGCGCACGAAGGTCGGCAACCGTCGTTGCGAGCGGCTGCTGCGCGAGGCCGAACTGTGGTGGGCATCGCTCGGAGACGTGCCGACCGATGTGGTCGAGGAACGCGACATGTTGTGGAAGGAGGGGCTGCTGCAGCAGTTCC
>CAZQPJ010000244.1:0-4259 GCA_964595105.1 uncultured Bifidobacterium sp. | reverse complement strand
GAAGGCGACTGGTGAATCCATCACCGAAGAACGCCTTGGTGAACGCCTCGATGGTGCCAGCAAGATCCGCGAGCGTGATGCCTCGGTCGACAACCAGACCCTCGATCTGGTGGAACACTGCGAGGTGGGTGGCATCGGTGGTCTCGTTCCGGAAGACCCTGCCCGGCATGATCATGTAGATGGGCGGCTGGATTTTCTGCATCACGCGGATCTGCACCGGTGACGTGTGCGTGCGCAGCACCGTGCTGCCGGGTGCTCCGTGATCGACGTAGAACGTGTCGTGCATGCTGCGCGCCGGGTGATCGGGCGGCATGTTCAGCGCCTCGAAGTTGTACCAGTCGGTCTCGACCTCGGGCCCCTCGGCCACTTGGAACCCGAGACCGACGAACACGTCCTCGAGCCGCTCCCACGCCTGCGTGACGATGTGAGCGTGGCCCCGCGAAGGGCGGCTCAACACTTCGGTGAGGTCGAGTCGTTCCACCTCGAGTTGGGCGGCACGTTCGGCACGCTTCAGCTCGGCAAGACGGGCCTGTACCGCACCGGCCACCATCTGCGTCGCCTCGTTCAGCGCCTGTCCGGCCGCCTTCTTCTCGTCGGCGGACGGCAGCGAGCCGAGCCGCGTCTTGAACTCGGCGAACGGTCCTTTCCTTCCGAGCAGCTCGATGTCGAGCGCTCGGGCCTCGGCGAGGCTGGTCACTGAGGAAACTCGCGCCACGGCTGCTGCGGCGGCGGCGCGTACGTCGTCGATCATCGTCATCTCCACTGGTCAGAGGTCGTCGGGGCGTTCGGTCCCCCGGGCGGGCGTGGCGGCCCGACGGTCAGAGCGTCGTGGCACGACCCCGGTTCACCCGGGGGCAACGAAATCGCCGGAATGCGCCGGGCATCTTGACCATGGAGCCGCACGTTATCGGACGCTCCGCTGTCGAGCGACCTCGAATGCGAGCACCGTGGCCGCCATGGCCACGTTCAGGCTCTCGGCAGGACCCTGGTGCGGAATGGTGATCCATCCGTCGACCGGTGCGTCGTCGGGTACGCCATGCGCCTCGTTCCCCACCACGACGGCAACGGGCACCGTGAGGTCGACCGACGTGTGCGCAAGGCCACGATGCGACGACGTCGCCAGCACGCGAAGACCGTGTTGCTGCAACTGGTGCAGTTCAGCCCCCACCACCGGCACGCGGAACAGCGAGCCCGCCGTTGCACGAACCACCTTCGGATTGAACGGGTCGACCGAACCGGACGTGAACACGACTGCATCCGCACCCGCAGCCTCGGCGGAGCGGATGATGGTGCCGGCATTGCCCGGGTCGGCGAGCCGATCGGCCACCATCACGAACGTGGCACCGGCGGGAAGCGACGCCGACCGTTGGTGAACGACCGCAATGACGGGTTGGGGGTGCTCCGTGCTGGCCACACGCTCGAGCACATTCGGCGCGAACTCGTACAGCGGCGCGTCGCACCGCACGCTCTCGGCGCCGGGCGCGACGAACTGCGCCTCGACCTCCCACCCTGCATCCACCGCTTGCGCCAGCAGTCCAGCGCCCTCCACCACGAACACACCTTCGTCGGTACGCGCACTGCGGCGCCCCACGAGGCGCCGCAGTCGTTGTACCTTCGGACTCGAGTACGTGAGCCCGCTGTGGTGGGGTGCGCTCAGAGCGCCGCCTTGGCCTGCTCGACCACTGCGCTGAAGGCAGCGGCGTCGGTGACGGCCAGGTCGGCCAGCATCTTGCGGTCGACCTCGATGCCGGCAGCGTTGAGGCCGGCGATGAACCGGCTGTAGCTGATGTCGTTGAGGCGGCACGCAGCGTTGATGCGCTGGATCCACAGACGGCGGAACTCGCCCTTCTTGGCACGACGGTCGCGGAAGGCGTACTGGCCGCTCTTCATGACCTGCTCGTTCGCCGCCCGGACGGAGCGGCTCTTGTTGCCGTAGTAGCCCTTGGCGCGCTCGAGCACCTGACGACGACTCTTCTTCGCATTCACTGCACGCTTGACACGAGCCATGATGTTTCTCCTTCTTCGTTCTTCTCGTTCGTGGGGGTGATCAGCGCTCGCCGAGGAGGCGCTTGATCTTCTTCTCGTCGCCGGAGTGCACGTCGACCATGCCGTCGAGGCGGCGGGTGCGCGTGGAGGGCTTCTTCTCGAAGAGGTGCTGACGGTTCTGCTGCAGGCGACGGAGCTTGCCGGTACCGGTCTTGCGGAACCGCTTCGCTGCGGTCTTGCTGGTCTTCATCTTGGGCATGGTGTTTTCCTGTTGTGTCGGGTGGGGCTCACCCAGTTGCGTTGAGTGGGGCCGTCAGTCGGCGTCGGCGGGCGACTCGGCCGAGGCATCGGCGTCGTTGTCGTCGGCTGCCGAGGTGGCTGGAGCATCTTCGTCGGACCGTCGTGACTCGGTGGGCTTCTTCACGGCGGCCTTCTTCTCGGGAGCGATGACCATCGTCATGTTGCGTCCCTCGAGCCGGGCGACCGTTTCCACCTTGCCGGCGGCGCCGATCTGCTCGATCACCGCGTCGAGAATCTTCGAGCCGAGTTCGGGGTGAGCCATCTCGCGCCCCCTGAACTGCAGCGTCACCTTGACCTTGTGCCCCTCTTCGAGGAACTCCTGCATGTGGCGCACTTTGGTGTCGAAGTCGCCCTTGCCGATCTTGGGACGGAACTTCACTTCCTTGATCGACACCTGGACGGTCTTCTTGCGTGACTCCTTGGCTTTCTGGCTTTCCTCGTAGCGGAACTTGCCGTAGTCCATGATCCGGCAGACCGGCGGGTTGGCCATCGGTGCGACTTCGACGAGGTCGAGGTCGAGCTGACGGGCCAGGGAGAGTGCCTCGGGCAGGGGCTTGATGCCCAACTGGTTGCCGTCGGCCCCGATGAGGCGAACCTCACGGGCCCTGATGCGCTCGTTGTACCGGTGTTCTGGTTGCTGCGGCGGTGCTATGGCTGCTCACTCCTGTGCAATGGGTGTGTCCCCTCCTGTTTTGGCGATGCGAAGTCGCCGAACAGGACGAACACACACCGCTTCAGGCGGCATGCTACGCACTCCTCGTTGACCCGGAACGCACCCTCGGGTGGCCGGGTGGGGTTGGTCGACCAGCGACTTCCCACTTCGCCTCAGTTGTCAGCCCGCTAGGGTACCAGCCGTGAGCAGCGACGACACCGGCGAACTCGACGAACCCTTCGAACAGGCCTTCGACGAATCGCTGGAGGAGGCCGAAGTGGCGCTTCGGGCCGCCCGCGCCCGGCTTGCCGAGGCCCCGGTCGCCGATGTCATCGTCAACCACGTGATGGGGTTCTACGAACTCGCCGCCATTCACCTCAGCGCCACGCCGCCGCGCCTCGGCGACGCCGCCACGGCCATCGACGCGATGTCGGCCGTGGTGCACACGCTCGAAGGCCGACTCGGCAGCAACGAGGCCGTGATGCGTGACGCGCTGCAGAACATCCAGTTCGCCTTCGTGCAGATCAAGGCCTCCGCCGACTGAACCGACCGAAGGGTGCCGCACGCACCCGCCCGGCATCGACCACCACCCCTTCGGCCCGCAGCAGCGCCGCATGCTCGATCTCGCTACCGGGAACGAGGCGCCCATTCGAGGCCACCACCCGCCACCACGGCAGGTCGGGATCGACCGACACAGCGAGAAGACGCCCGACGAGCCGGCTCTGGCGTGGATACCCGGCCGATTCGGCGACGTCGCCGTACGACGCCACCTCGCCCTCGCCGAGCGCTCGCACAACGTCGAGGATCCGGATGTCGCGGTCGGTCATGCGGGACTGATGCGAGCGGCCTCGAACCGGCCGAGCTTGCCGATCAGTTCGAACGACACCGTGGCGCCCACGGCGACGGAGCGACTGCCGTCAGCGATCTCGATGCAGTGGAAGGGGTACGACGCGCCGTCGGCGGCCGTGATGGTTCCGAGGCCGATGGCCGCATCGAACTCAGCGACGGTGCCCACCATCACTGTCACGGAATGATCTTCGAGATCGGCAGTTCGAGAATGCCGGTGGCCCCAGCATCCTTGAGCGCAGGTATCAAACGGTTGATCTGGTGCTTCGCCACCACCGTCTCCACGGCGTAGCCCCCATCGCCCGCCAACGGGTTGACCGTGGGTGACTTGAGTGCCGGCAGCAGACGCACCACGGCATCGAGGGCATCACCGGCGACGTTCATCTTCACCAGCACCTTGCCACGAGCGTCGAGCGTTCCGTTCAGCAACGTCATCAACTGCCCCATCGCGTGTCGCTTCACCGGGTCGTCGTAC
>CAZQPJ010000243.1:1559-4265 GCA_964595105.1 uncultured Bifidobacterium sp. | reverse complement strand
GGGAACCAACCGCCGAGCGCCTTCGGCTTCAGGATGTCGCCGGGGCCGTAGATGATGAGGTTCTTCGACCAACCGAGGTTCTTGTCGGCGTGGTCGATGAACTGGTGGGGAGCCACACCGAAGGCGATGAACATCGTGCCGAACGCGTACACCGCGGCCAACATCGCCTCGCCCCAACTGGTGGGGGTGCCCTTGGGGCGTCGCTTCGAATACGGGATGACGAGCAGCGCCAGACCGGTGGCGAGGAAGAACGAGAAGAGGAACGCGAGATTCACGCCCGGCCACTTCAACGGGTTCCATTCGAATGCGATGTGCACCTTGGCTGACCTTCCTCGTGAACTGCTGCACGAACCTTAGTCACGCGAGCATGACGACGCACTAGTTCGTCGAAGCGAAACCGTGCGCCCTTTGTCACCATGCCCGGTCACCATGTTCGGCGTGCGATCGAAGGTCTACCACGCCGACGCACTTCCACCCATGTGCTCGTGAACTCGTGCACGCGGGACGGACGGCGCGGATTTCCCGTTCGGCGCGCTTCTCCGTCTATCGTGCATACCCGTGACCGAGATTCCCGAGCACCTGCTGAAGCGGAGCCAGAGCGCCAAGGCCAAGGCGACCGGCGGCGAGGCGCCGGCCGACGCGCCGGCAGCCGGCTCGTCGGCCCCCGCCACCATCCCGTCCGCCGCCCCCGCCGCTGCGGCGAAGGCAGCGGCCCCTGCGGTGCCCGACGTGCCCGTCGTGAAGCCCGACACGCCCGTGGTGGCCGCCTACAAGGCCCGCAAGAAGATCCCCGTGTGGGCCATGATCACGCTCAGCATCCTTCCGGTGTGGGCGTTCATGTACGTCCGTGCGCTCGAGCCGCAGAAGGCCGAGGCCACCGGCCCGCTCGGTGACGGTGCCAAGGCGTACGCCACCAACTGTTCGGGCTGCCACGGCGCCGGCGGCGAGGGTGCCGGTTCGGCATACGGGTTCGTCGGCGGGTCCGTGATGAAGACCTTCCCGCACATCGAAGACCAGTTGCGCTGGGTGGTGCTCGGCACGAAGAAGTACCAGGAGGCCGGCGTCTCGGTGTACGGCAATCCCGACCGAGAGGGTGGTGCTCACGTCACCGGCGCCAGCGGCGGGCAGATGCCCGGCTGGAAGGGCAACATCACCGATGCCGAGATCCTCGCAGCGGTGTGCCACGAGCGCTACGACCTCGGCGGCGCCGACGCGTCCGGCGAGGAGTACGACCTGTGGTGCTCGCCCGAGAGCGAGATCTACCTCGCGCTCGAGGACGGCTCCGCCACGCTCGACAACGTGCACGAGAAGTTCGCCGCGAAGGGCGTCATGGAAGTCGGCTCCACCCCGGTGGCCGGCTCCCCCGCTGCGTAATACGTCACAGCAACACTCCAATCGCTCATTCGTGTGGCCGCTTCCGTCATGGAGCGGCCACACTGCTGTACGTGACCGACAACGCCGACATCTCCACCGAGGTCCTCGTGATCGGTGGCGGCCCTGCTGGCGCCGCCGCCGGCTACTGGCTCGCGAAGCACGGCCACGACGTGACGGTGGTGGAACGGAAGACCTTCCCCCGCGACAAGACCTGCGGTGACGGCCTCACCCCCCGTGCCGTCCACCAGCTCGGCGAGATGGGCCTCACCGACCAACTCTCGAAGTACCACCGGTACAGCGGTCTGCGTGCCACCGGCATGGGCCGCGAGCTCGAACTCGAATGGCCCACGCATCCGGTGTACCCGAGCCACGGGTACGTGGTGCGCCGCCGGGAACTCGACCAGATGGTGGCCGAGAACGCAGTCGCTGCGGGCGCCACGCTGCTGACCGGGCACGAGGCGCTCGATCCGGTGGTCGAGCGGGGCTTCGTGCGCGGCGCCACCGTGCTGACGAAGAAGGGCGACACCCGCACCATCTCGGCTCGGTACGTGGTGGTGGCCGACGGCGCCAACAGTCGGTTCGGTCGAGCACTCGGCACGTTCCGCACACGCGAGTGGCCCTACGGCACCGCCATCCGCACCTACTGGCAGACCCCGCGCCACGCCGATCCGTGGATCGAGTCCGCCCTCGACGTGAAGGACCGCAACGGCAACCCGATGCCCGGCTACGGCTGGATCTTCCCCGTCGGTGACGGCACCGTGAACATCGGTGTCGGTCTGCTGTCGACGTTCCGCGATTTCAAGAGCGTGAACACCACGCACCTGCTCGACGCCTACGCGCATCAGGTGGCCGACCGCTGGGAGATCGATCCGGGCAACCCCGAGTGCAAGGCCACCAGCGGCCGCATCCCGATGGGTGGTTCGGTCGGGCCGAAAGCGGGGCCGAGCTATCTGGTCATTGGCGACGCCGCCGGCAGTGTCAACCCGTTCAACGGTGAGGGCATCGACTACGCGTACGAGACCGCCCGCATGGCGGCGCAGGTGCTGCACGAGGCGCTCGTCACCAACGACCCCACCTCGTTGCAGCGGTACCCGAAGATGCTCGACGCTGAGTACGGCGACTACTTCAAGGTTGCCAGGCTGTTCGCGCGGATCATCGGTCGGCCGGCGCTGATGCGCGAACTCACCCGAGTCGGCATGCACAGCCGCACGCTGATGGAGTGGGTGCTTCGCATCATGGCCAACCTCCTGCGCCCCGACGAGATCGGGCCGGCCGAGGCCGCCTACAAGGCCGCTGCGGCCATCGTGAAGCTCGCCCCCAACGCCTGACGGG
>CAZQPJ010000243.1:0-1459 GCA_964595105.1 uncultured Bifidobacterium sp. | reverse complement strand
GGGTCAGAACGAGGCGAGCAGCGCTGCGGGCGCGGCGCGCAGGATGTCGGTGGCTGCCGACGCAGGCAGCACATCGCACGCTGCCTCGGCACGCGCCACCCAGTCGCGTGCGGCGCCGATGGCCGCATCGACGCCACCGTTCGAGCGAACGATCGACAACGCCTTGTCGCGCTCGACGAGGTCGAGCGGCTTGCCGAGCAGCGCCAGCAGTTCCACCGCTGCCACGCCACCGGCCTGGAGCGTGCGGAGCACGGGCAACGTGTAGACGCCCTCCACCATGTCGTGTCCGGCAGGCTTGCCGAGTTGCTCGTCGGTGGCGGTGATGTCGAGCAGGTCGTCGACGATCTGGAACACCATGCCGAACGACTCGCCGTACTCCGTCAGTGCGTCGACGAGCGGGCGGGGCATGTCGGCCACCAGACCACCGATGCGCGCGGCAGTGGAGTACAGCGACGCGGTTTTGCCGCTGATGCTGCTGAGATAGCTCGACTCGGGCCGTGCCGAGTTGTAGGTGTGCCGAAGCTCCTCGATCTGCCCCTCGCACAACCGGCCGATGGTGCGCGCGAGCAGCCCTGCCACCTCGGTGCCGAGCGACGCAGCGATCTCCGATGCACGGGAGAGGAGGAAGTCGCCGGCGAGAATGGCCTGCAGGTTGCCCCACTTGGCATTCACCGTGTCGACCCCGCGACGGGTGTCGGCTTCGTCCATCACGTCGTCGTGGTAGAGCGAGCCGGTCTGCACCAGTTCGCAGGCGATGCCGCCCTGCACGGCACGCTCGTGCAGCACCGCGTCGGCGGGCCCCATCACCTGCGCCGCCACCACCGTGAGGATGGGGCGGAGCCGCTTGCCACCGGCGACGATGAGATGCGAGGCGATCTCGTTGAGGTAGGGGTCGGGCGTGAGCACCGACTCACCGAGCGCCGCTTCGATGCGCGTCAGATCGGCCGCATGCGAAGGCAGCGCGAAGAGGGGCGTCGAAGGCACGGCTCACAGGCTACGCACACCGCGGCCCGCACGCCCACAGGTGATGGCAACTGACCGAAGTGACGGATTTCGGCGTGCCTGCCCGACACGTTGCTTTTCCGACCCGCCGATACACTCCCCTCATGTTTGAACGCTTCACCGATCGGGCTCGGCGTGTGGTGGTGCTGGCGCAAGAAGAAGCACGGCTGCTGAACCACAGCTACATCGGCACCGAGCACATCCTGCTCGGGCTCATCCACGAGGGTGAAGGAGTCGCCGCAAAGGCGATGGAGTCCCTCGGTATCAGTCTCGAGGCTGTTCGCAGCCAGGTCGAGGAGATCATCGGTCAGGGCGGTTCGTCGCCGTCGGGCCACATCCCGTTCACGCCCCGTGCGAAGAAGGTCCTCGAACTTTCGCTGCGCGAAGCACTGCAGTTGGGGCACAACTACATCGGCACCGAGCACATCCTGCTCGGCCTCATCCGCGAGGGCGAGGG
>CAZQPJ010000242.1:0-4280 GCA_964595105.1 uncultured Bifidobacterium sp. | reverse complement strand
AGCCCAGCGCGAGCGGGATCATCAACTTCCAGCCGAGGTTCATCAGTTGGTCGTACCGCAGGCGGGGCAGGGTGGCGCGGAACCAGACGTACACGTACAGGAACACGAGAACCTTCAGCAGGAACAGCACCGACCCGGCGAACGGCCCGAGGAACGAGAGCGTGATGTTGAGGCTGCCGATGCGGACGGGCTGCGGCCCACCGAAGAACAGGGTGACGATGACGCCGCTCATGGTGACGGTGTTCATGAACTCGGCGAGGAAGAAGAGGGCGAACCGGATGCTTGAGTACTCGGTGTTGAAACCGCCGACCAGTTCCTGCTCGGCCTCGACGAGGTCGAACGGTGGGCGGTTGAGCTCCGCGGTGGCCGCGACGAGGAAGATCACGAACGGCACGACGCCGGTGGCGATGACGTGCCACCGCGAGATGCTGCTCTGCGCCGCCACGATGCCACTGGTGCTCAGCGTGCCGGCCACGAGGATGACGGTGGCGAGGCTGAGACCGAGCGCTGCTTCGTAGCTGACCATCTGCGCCGATGCGCGGACCGAACCGAGCAGCGGGTACTTCGAGCCCGAGCTCCATCCGGCCAGCATGATGCCGTACACGGCGATGCTGCTGAGCGCGAGCAACAACAGCACGCCGATGGGCGGGTCGGCCAACTGCAGCTTCGTGGCCTTGCCGAGGATGATGACCGTGCCGTCCTTGCCGTTGCTGAAGTCGCCGCCGAGCGGGATGACGCTCCAGACGAGGAAGGCCGGCACGAACGCGAGGTACGGCGCCAGCTTGAAGACGAACCGGTTGCTCTTGTCGGGAATGAGGTCTTCCTTGAAGAACAGCTTGATGCCATCGGCCAACGTCTGCAGCAGACCCTTGGGGCCCGCCTTGTCGGGGCCGATGCGGTTCTGCATGAACGCGATGACCTTGCGTTCGAACCACACCATCAGCATGGTGCCCACCAACCCGACCACGAAGATGACAAGCACCTTGATGAGGACGATGAGGAATTCCTTGCTGACGAGCGAGATGTTGTCGAGCAGCGAGTCGAGGGCAAGCATCACAGGGTCTCGATCCGGACGTCGTTGACAGCGGCGAAGCAGTCGATGAGTTCACCGACATTCGGTCCCGACTGGTTGAACGGCACCCACGCCGTGCCCCGCAGCACCGACGAGTCGGCGACGGCGGTGAACACCACGCTGGTGCGGGCACCGGACAACTTCACCGAGCGACCATCGGTGGTGCCGACGCGCTCGAGGTCGAGCGGATGGAGGTGCACCTGGGAAGCCTGCGCAAGGTGAGCCAACGACGGCGACGAGGCGGTGCCAGTGGCCTGGTCGTAGAGCACACGGCTCACGACGAGTCGGAACTCGTAGGCGTTGCGCTCGGGAAGCGGGCTCGGTGCCGGCGCCGTGAACGACATGTCGGTGGGCGGCCCTGCCAGCACACCGTCACCCGTCACTGCGTCGGCCGTGACGTGCTCGAAGCCGGGAACGGTGGCGGCGATGTGGGCGGTGACATCGCCCACGGTGGTGTAGCCGAGGTCGGTACCGAGGGCCAGTGCGAGTTCGGCGGCGATCATCCAGTCGGCGCGCGACGTGCCCGCCGGAGTGACCGCACGGGCCAGCGCAGTGACACGCCCTTCGAGGTTGGTGTGCGTGCCCACCTTCTCGCCGTAGGCGCTGGCAGCCAGCACCACGTCGGCGATCTGCGAACTGGAGTTGAGGAACGTGTCGACCGCGATGACGCGACGAGCACCTGCGAGACCACGACGGGCCAGATCGGTGTCGGGGCAGTCGGCCAACGGGTCGGCACCCACCAGCACGAGACACTCGACGGCACCCTCGGCTGCTGCCTTCAGGATGAGCCGCGTGTCGAGGCCACCGGCACCGGTGCGCATGCCCATGCGCAGCGCGCCCGCCACGTTGCCACGGCGGTTGGCCGTGAGGAGCTTGGACGTCGGCACCGCCGAACGGAGAGCCCCGAGCGCAGCCATCTGAGCAGCGCCCGACTCGGCGAGGTTCGCCTTGCCGACCACGATGACGACCGGGCCCTTCGCCAGTTGCGCCGCAACGGCCGGATCGGCCAACGCAGCCTCGACCACCGACGCCTGCGTGCCCGGCTCGTAACCGACGTGCTTCCATGCGTAGGGCGTGAGGCCGGTCTGCTTCGGGGCGAACTCGATGATGCGAGTGCGCTTCTTCTCGGCCGCACCACGCAACCGCAGGTACAGGACCGGCAGTTCTTCCTTGAGGTCGCCGCACAGCAGCACCACCGTGGCGGCGTTGGCTGCCTCATCGATGGTGGCCGGGTTCTCGGCCATCAGGCCACCGCCGACGCCATCGCCGAACTGTGCGTACACGTGCGGGGTGCCGATGACCTCGTGCGCCAGCCGTGCCCACGCGAACGCGTCCTCGTTGGTGCCACGGGCGCCGCCGATGACACCGATGCTGCCGGGCCCGCCGGCGGCGATGGCCGCGCGCAGCAGGTCGGCAGCGGCGTCGATGGCCGAGTTCCACGATGCCGGTTCGAGCGCATCGCCGCGACGCACCAACGGGTTGAGCACCCGGTCGGGGCTCTTGGTCGACTCGAAGTTGAACCGTCCACGGTCGCAGAGCCAACCGTGGTTCACGGGGTCACTGTCGACGCCCATGTAGCGGAGCACCTCGTCGCGGCTCGTCTGCACCACGGTGCGACAACCCACCGAGCAGGTGGTGCAGGTGCTCTCCTGCTGGGCGAGGTCCCAGGGACGGGCCTTGAATCGGTACGGCTTGGCGGTGAGGGCGCCCACCGGGCAGATCTGCACCGTGTTGCCGCTGAAGTAGCTGCTGAACGGCTCGTCGGGGAAGGTGGTGATGTGCGTGTTGTTGCCGCGGCTGTTGAAGTGGATGAGCGGATCGCCCGCCACCTCGTCGGCGAACCGGGTGCAGCGGTCGCACAGGATGCAGCGCTCGCGGTCGAGGAACACGAGGTCGCTGATGGGAATCGGCTTCTCGTAGTGCCGCTTCTCCTCGATGTACCGGCTTTCGCCCGGGCCATGGCTGAACGCCTGGTCCTGCAGGGGGCACTCGCCACCCTTGTCGCACACCGGGCAGTCGAGCGGGTGGTTGGCGAGCAGCAGTTCGAGGATGCCCTCCTGCATCCGCTTCGTGGTGGGCGACTCGGTGTCGACCTTCATGTCGGGTGCCACCGGCACCATGCAACTCACGGTCACGGCCGGGCCACGTCCCGAGTCGCACTCGACGAGGCACATGCGACACTTGCCCACCGGCGTCATTCGTTCGTGGTAGCAGAACCGCGGCACGTACTGGCCGGCGTCGGCCGCCGCGTCGATGAGCATCTGGCCCTTGCGCGCCACGTGCGGCACACCGTTGATGGTGATGTGGACCGCGTTGGGGTCGGGCGGCGGCGCCTCGGTCTGTTCGGGCTCAGTGGTGGTCATGAAGGGCTCCGACTGACACGGGGATCTGCTTGCGTTCGACGATCTTGGCCTCGAACTCGTCGCGGAAGAGCGTGAGTGCCGAGTGCACCGGCGCGAAGGCCGACGGACCGACGAAACAGATGGTGGTCATCTTGTAGGGGAACGGCGTCGCCTCGAGGCCGAGCGACGAGCTCGACGCGTGAGGGAAGTTGCCGGGGCAGATGCTCTGCCCGATCTCGATCAGTTGGTCGAGGTCGGCGCGGCTGCCACGCCCGTCGACCACACGCTGCAGCACGCGCTCGAGCCAGGTGCCACCCTCGCGGCAGGGCGTGCACTGTCCGCAGCTCTCGTGGGCGTAGAAGCGGGTGAGCGTGAGGGCCGCCGACGGGATATCGGTGGTGTGGTCCATCACGACGATGGCGCCCGAGCCGAGCATCGAACCGGCAGCACCCACCAACCGCCCCTCGAACGGAAGGTCGAGCTGCTCGGGGGTGAACCACGGCGCCGAACCGCCGCCGGGCACGAAGGCCTTCAACTCGTTGTCGTTGCGGATGCCCTGGCAGAACTCGTCGCCGTAGAGCAGGTCGCGGAACGTGGTGCTGCCGTTGATGATCTCGTAGACACCGGGGCGCTTCACGTGGCCGCTGACGGCAACCATGCGCGTCCCCGGGCTCGTGGCGGTGCCGATGGCCGTGTAGGCCTCCACCCCGTGGGTGAGCAGCCACGGCAGGTTCGACAGCGTCTCGACGTTGTTGACGATGGTCGGCTGCCCGTAGAGGCCGATGGCGGCAGGGAAGAACGGAGGCTTGAGGCGCGGCTCACCGCGCTTGCCCTCGAGGCTCTCGATGAGTGCGGTCTCCTCGCCC
>CAZQPJ010000241.1:0-4311 GCA_964595105.1 uncultured Bifidobacterium sp. | reverse complement strand
GATGCGCTGCAGCACCTCCACCTTGTCGGCCTTGCGGATGTCGTCGGGGTACTGCAAAACGGGGCTGACGGTGCGCTCCGGACGGCGAGTGAGCGCCACCGTGCGGGTGCCGCCGCCACCCTGGCTGGCGGCCGCAGCGGCCGCTTCTGCCGCGGCCCGCAGGCCGGTCTCGCTGAGGTCGGCCGTGTGGGCGAAACCAGTGGTGTCGCCCTTCACCACACGGATGCCGGCACCACGGTCGCGACCACTGTTCACCTGCTCGATACGGCCATCGTCGAGGCCGGCCGATGTCGACCGCTTGTCCTCCGCATACACCTCGGCAAAGTCGGCCCCGGTGCGCACCGCTGCTGCCAGAACCCGTTCCAGAACGTCGCTGTCGATCACGCCGCGCAGCCTACCGAGGGCTAGCGTGCCCTGCGTGAGCGCAGTCGTGGGCCTCAAAGGCCTCGCCAGCATGGTGGTCGGACCCACCGACACCGCCATCGCCATGGGGTCGGGTGCCGTTCCCGTGCTGGCGACACCGCGGCTCGTGGCGCTGTGCGAGGAAGCCACCTGCGCCGCACTGCACGGTCATCTCGCCGACGGCTGCACCACGGTGGGCATGCGGGTGCAACTCGACCATCTGCAGCCCACCGCCGTGGGTGGCACGGTGGAGGCCGAGGCCATGCTCGAACGCATCGAGGGCCGTCGCCTCACCTTCATGGTGTCGGCCTCCGACGGCATGGGGCTGGTGGCGGCCGGCAAGGTCACGCGGGTGCTGGTCGACGTCGCCCAGTTCTTGGCGAAGACGCACTGACATCACCGCCGCGGCGCATCGTGCGCACGCCCAGCGCGGCCACCACGCATGCCACGCCCGCCAGCACGAACGCCGGTCGGTAACTACCGGTGCTGTCGTGCAACGCCCCCGCGCCCCATGCGGCCAGCGCGCCACCCACCTGATGACCGGCGAACACCCAGCCGTACACGACGGGGCCTCGGTCGCGACCGAAGTGTTCGATGCAGAGGGCGATGGTGGGCGGCACGGTGGCAACCCAGTCGAGCCCATAGAACATCATGAAGCCGAACAGCCCTCCACCGCCCGAGGCAAGGGCGGGGTCGAGCACGAACAGGCTCAGGCCGCGGAGTCCGTAGTACACGGCCAGCAGCACCCGCGGGTCGTAGCGGTCGGTGAACCAGCCGCTGGCGATGGTGCCGATGATGTCGAAGCCGCCGATGAGCGCCAGGTACGTGCCGGCTTGGGTGTGGCTCATGCCGTGCTCGTGCGCAGCGCTGATGAAGTGCGTCTGCACCAGTCCGGTGGTGCTGAGCCCGCACACCGCGAAACTTCCCCACAGCAGCCAGAACGCACCGGTTCCCCACGCCGCGCGCAGAGCCCCGAACGCAGTGGCGACCGGATTCCCGGTGGCCACCGTGGGCAGGAAGTCGTCGGGCGCTCCGTACGGACGCAGCCCCACATCGGCCGGAGCGTTGCGCATGAACAGCAGCACCACCGGCACCACTGCGGCGGTGGCGCATGCCACCACCACGCCCACGGTGCGCCAGCCGTGATGCTCGGCGAGCGACGTGAGGAGAGGAAGGAACACCAACTGCCCGCTGGCCGTGGCCGCCGTGAGCACACCGGTCACCACGCCGCGCCGAGCCACGAACCACCTCGACGCCACGGTGCTGGCGAACACTGTGGCCATGCAGCCGGCACCCGTGCCCACCACGAGACCCCACAGGAGGTAGAGGTGCCAGGGCCTCGTCATCTGGGTGGTGAGTGCGGCGCCGGTGGCGATGATCACCAAGGCGATCGACGTGACGCGCCGCAGCCCGTACCGCAGTTGCAGCGCGGCGGCGAACGGACCGATGAAGCCGAACAGCAGCACGTTGATGCTCACCGCCAGGCCCACGGTGGCCCGGCTCCAGCCGAACTCCTCGCGCAGCGGGTCGATCAGCACGCCCGGCGTACTCCGAGTACCCGCCGCCCCGAGCAGCACCACGAACGCCGCCGCGAACACGACCCAGTGGTAGCTGACCCGCCGATTCCTCACCCGGTCGACCCTAGCCCCCTCTCCCCTTCCCCCGCCCTGTCCCCGCGCCCCTCCCCGTCCCGACGCCCATCCCCGTCCCGACGCCCATCCCCGTTTTGAATGCTGTGGTTCCGGCAGTCGGAACAGGCGCATTCACGACCGGGGGCAACCGGGACGGGGCAACCGGGACGGGCCAACCGGGGCGGGACGGAGGTACTTCCGGGATTTGAATGCTGTGGTTCCGGCAGTCGGAACAGGGGGATTCAGAACGAGTGGTAGCCGCCGTCGATGGTGATCACGTCGCCGGTGTGGTAGCTGCTGGCTCCGCTGGCGAGGTAGACCGCGATGCCGGCGAAGTCGGCCGGGGTACCCCAGCGGCGGGCGGGCACACGGGGCATCACACGCTCGATGAACGTGTCCCAGTTGAGCGCCGGTGCCGCCATCTCGCTCTCGGTCCAGCCCGGCAGCACGGCATTGCTGCGAATTCCGTGGCGGGCGTGCTCCACCGCAATGCCCTTCATCATGGCGATGAGCGCCCCCTTGCTCCCGCCGTAGTGCTGGCCGCGTTGCTGGCCGTACCACGCCGAGCCCGACGTGGTGAACACCACCGAACCGCCCTGCGGGCTCTGGGTCACCATCTGCTTGACGGCCTCCTGAGCAGTGAAGAACGCTCCGTCGAGGTTCACCCGCATCACGCGCCGCCACTCGTCCTCGGTCATGCCCACGAAACTCGGGGCCATGCCACCCACCCCCGCGTTCACGAAGCACGAGTCGATGCGACCAAGCGCCTCGACTGTCGCCCGCATCGACTCGATCACGGCGGCGTGATCGCCCACATCGCACACGAGGTCGAACACCGGCGTGCCGTGGGCGCGCAACTGTTGCGCGGCCGCGGCGTTCTTGGAGGGGTTGGTTCCCCAGATGGCAACGGCTGAGCCCTGACGGGCGAGCCCATCGGCCATGCCGAGCCCGATACCGCTGTTGCCACCAGTGATGAGCGCCACGTGGCCCGTGAGGTCGAACAGGCCGCTCACCGAGCGCCACCCGGGTGCGCCTGATCGCCGAGCAACTGCTCCATGAGCGGTGTCAGGTTCGGGCCGCGACGAAGCGTGTGGCCGCCGTCGGCGGCGATGCACTGGCCGGTGACCCAACTGCTCTCGGTGCCGAGCAGGAACCGCACCACGTGCCCGACGTCGCCGGGCGTGCCCACTCGGCCGAGCGGCATCTGCTCGACGTAGTCGGCCACCAGCGAGTCGACCGCCATCAGACCGGCCGTGATGTCGGTGGGCACGAGACCGGGCCGCACTGCGTTCACGCGGATGCCCACGGAGCCGAGTTCGTCGGCGGCCTGGCGCACCAGCATCTCCACACCGGCCTTGCTGACGCAGTACGGCGTCATGTAGCGGTGGGTGAGCGGAGCCGCGATCGACGAGATGGCCACGATGGACCCGCCACCATTCGATGCGATGTGCGGCACCGAGTGCTTCAGCGTGAGGAACACTCCGGTGAGATTGGTGTTCATCACCTCGTTCCACTCGGCCAGCGACGTGAGGTGCAACGGTGCTGCAGCGCCGGTACCCGCATTCGCGACCACCATGGTGAATCGGCCGAATGCGGCAGCATCGGCGCAGGCCGCCTCGACGGCCGACTCGTCGGTGACATCGCACACCACGGTGTGCACGGAGTGACCCTCGCTGGAGAGGCGCTCGGCCGCCTGCTCGAGTTTCGACGCCGTGCGACCCGCCAGCACCAGACGCGCTCCGTCGAGGGCAAGCCGATGGGCACAGGCGAAGCCGATACCGCTGCCGCCGCCCGTGATGAGTGCAACCTGTCCGTCGAGATGTGCCATGTGTGTTTCCTACCGCATCGTCGGGCCACGATGCCTATCGGCGCGGCCACCACCGATAGCGTGGCGACGCCATGTCCCTCCAGCAGATACGGCAGCCGGCCGATCTCCGTCACCTGAGCTACCCCGAGCTCGACGAGCTTGCGGGGGAGATTCGCGACTTCATCGTGCAGGCCGTGGCCGAGCACGCGGGACATCTGGGCAGCAACCTCGGCGTGGTGGAACTCACGCTCGCTCTGCACAGGGTGTTCGAGTCGCCCACCGACGCGCTGCTGTGGGACACCGGCCACCAGGCCTACGTGCACAAGATCCTCACCGGGCGTCAGACCGGGTTCGAACAGTTGCGGCAAGCGGGCGGTCTCAGCGGCTACCCGAACCGCGAGGAGAGCCCGCACGACTTCATCGAGAACAGTCACGCCTCGACGGTGCTTAGCTACGCCTACGGACTGGCCG
>CAZQPJ010000240.1:2628-4340 GCA_964595105.1 uncultured Bifidobacterium sp. | reverse complement strand
GTGGTGAGCGCCACGTTCCAGCCGTTGTTGACGTCGCCGAGGCGGTGGTCGTCGCGTACGCGCACCTCGTTGAAGAACACCTCGTTGAAGCTGGCGCCGCCGGTCATCTGACGGAGCGGGCGAACCTCCACGCCGGGGGCGTGCATGTCGACGATGAAACCCGTGAGGCCCTTGTGCTTGGGCAGGTCGACGTCGGTGCGGGCGATGATCTCGCCGATGTCGCTGAACTGGGCGCCGGTGGTCCACACCTTCTGGCCGGTGATGACCCACTCGTCGCCGTCGCGCTCGGCCTTGGTCTGCAGGCTGGCGAGGTCGCTGCCGGCGCCCGGCTCGCTGAAGAGCTGGCAGCCGATGATGTCGGCGCGGTACATCTTCTTCAGGTAGAGGTCCTTCGCCAGGTCGCTCGCGTGGGCGAGGATGGTGGGCGCCACCATGCCGAGACCGATGGTGAAGGCGCCCTGGTTGGGCACCGAGAACCCGCTCTCGACGCGCTGGTAGGCGCGCTCGTGGGCGGCGGTGAGCCCGGCGCCGCCGTACTGGGTGGGACCGGTGATCCAGCCGAAGCCGGCATCGAACTTCTTCTGGCGCCACGCGCAGGCGGCGGCAACGTCGCGGCGCTCGGCCTCCTTGTCTCGCTCCTCGAACATGGCCACCGTGTCGGAGCCCTCGCCCCACACGAACTTCTTGCTCTCCTCCTTGCGGGAGGCATTGGCCTCGAGGAACGCACGCGCCTGCTGTTCGAACTGTTCAACGGTGATGTCAGCCATGATCGGCACCGTAGTCACTCCGCTCGCTCTCGGTCGATCCGTGCCCGAAGGCCGCGGGCGGCTCTAACGTGGGCCCATGGCCCGCTTCCTCACCGTCGCCGCTGCCCAGATGGGACCCGTGCAGCGGCACCACACCCGAGCCGAGGTGGTCGAGCGCCTCTGCACCCTGCTGCGACAGGCGCACTCGATGGGGGCGGAACTCGTGGTGTTCCCGGAACTGGCTCTCACCACCTTCTTCCCGCGCTGGTTCGTCGCCGACATCGCTGAAGCCGACCACTGGTACGAGCGGAGCATGCCCAACGAGGCCACGCAACCGCTGTTTGACGAGGCGAAGCGGTTGGGTGTCGGCTTCTGTCTGGGGTATGCGGTCATCGACGACGCCGGCCACCGCTGGAACGTGCAGACGCTCGTCGAGCGCGACGGCACCATCGTGGCCACCTACAAGAAGACCCACATCCCGGGCCATGAGCATCACGAGCCCGACCGTCCGTTCCAGCACGCCGAGCGGTACTACTTCGAGCCGAGCCCCGAGGGCTTCGGTGTGTGGAGGGCCTTCGGTGGTCTCGTGGGCATGGCCATCTGCAACGACCGGCGCTGGCCCGAGACGTATCGCGAGATGGGCCTGCAGGGCGTCGAGATGGTGCTCATCGGCTACAACACGCCCATCCACTACGTGCCCGACCCCAGTCAGGACATCCTGCAGGGTTTCCACAACGCCCTGGTGATGCAGAGCGGTGCCTACCAGAACGGCACGTGGGTGGTGGGCGTGGCGAAGGGCGGCGTGGAGGAAGGCGTCGACTCGCTGGGGCAGAGCATGATCGTTGCGCCGAGCGGCCAGATCGTGGCCCAGACCCTCACCACCGACGACGAGGTCATCGTGGCGCGCTGTGATCTCGACTGGTGCGCTCGCTACAAGGGGACGCTGTTCGACTTCGATCGGTACCG
>CAZQPJ010000240.1:0-2528 GCA_964595105.1 uncultured Bifidobacterium sp. | reverse complement strand
GCCGCGGCCGTTGCTGCGGTTGTCGCGGTGGTCGCCGTGCTGGTGGTCACCGGTGGCAACAAGGCCGATGCGTACTCGTTGCAGGCGGCAGCCGACAACGCCCGTGCTGCGGACAGGATCGCGTTCACCATGAGCATGGGTGTGATGGGAACGTCGGTCGACATGTCGGCACGCTTCGACAAGACCGCGAAGCTGATGGCGCTGTCGACCGACCTTGCGGCCTTCGGCGCTGGCGGTGACGGTGGCGAGGGCGGCACCATCGAGATGGTGCTCGACCTCGGCGCGGCGCGCATGTACATGGACGCGTCGACGCTGGGAGCCGATGCGGTGCTGGCGACGAAGTGGATCAGCATCGACATGTCGAAGATGCCCGGCTTCGAGGAGAGCCTCGGTGCACTGACCGGTTCGAATCCGCTCGACGCCGCGTCGCTGTTCGACAATGCGAAGAACGTGACCGACCTCGGTCTGGAAGACCTCGACGGCGAGCAGGTGAAGCACTACCGGGTGAGCGTGCCGATGGATGATGTGAAGAAGGCACAACCCGGCGTGTTCGATCAGTTGGGCGCAGCGGCTGCCGACCTTCCCGACACGATCGATTACGACGTGTGGGTCACCAAGGGCAACGAGTTCCGCAGGATGTCGTTGTCGTTCGACCTCGCCGGTAGCCCCGTCACCACGGAGATGCGGATCAGCGCCGTCGGCGACATCGAGCCGATCGTGGTCCCGGCCGACTCCGACGTCACCGACATGACCGACCTCATCGGGTCGGGTCTCCAGCCCTGACGGCGGCCGGGTCGGGTGCAGTTCGTGCCGGTCGCTCGCAAACGCGCCCTTTCTTTGACAAAATGTAAAACGTGACCGTCGAGTTCGTCCTGAACGGCACGCCGGTGAGCGTGCGTGCCGACCATCCTCACCTTCTCGCGGCCCTCCGGGAGGAGCTCGACGTGACGTCGCCCAAGGACGGCTGCTCCCCGTCGGGCCAGTGCGGTTGCTGCACCGTGATGATCGACGGCAAGGTGCAGGTGTCGTGCACCTATTCGGTCGACAAGGTGGCGGGCAGGACGGTCACCACGCTCGAGGGTGTCGACGCGGCAGAGCGACAGCGCTTCGCCGATGCGTTCGCCAGCTGTGGTGGCCTCCAGTGCGGCTTCTGCATTCCCGGCATCGTGATGCGCGCGAAGGCACAGATCGACAAGAAGGGTGCCGACCTCCAACGCGACGACATGGCCCGCCACCTCGGTGCCCACCTGTGCCGCTGCACGGGCTACGTGAAAGTGCTCGACGCCATCGAGGCCGTGGCAAAGGGCACGCCCGTCGATGCCCGCCTGCCGGGTGGCGTGGGCACCAGCGGCGCCAAGTACGAGGCCGCCGAACTGGCGTTGGGTGACCGCGGCTACGTCGACGACATCCGTGTGCCCGGCATGCTGCACGGAGCGCTGCGGCTCACCGATCATGTGCGCGCCGACGTGCTGCGCATCGACACCGCTGCCGCACTCGCGGCCCCGGGCGTGGTGGCGGTGTACACCGCCGCCGACATTCCGGGCCAGCAGTACGTGGGCATCATCTACAAGGACTGGCCGGTGTTCATCGGCGAGGGCCAGCGCACCAGCTACGCGGGCGACGTGCTGGCCATCGTGGTGGCCGACACCAAGCAGCATGCACGCGCGGCGGCGAAGCTGGTGCACGTCGAGTACGACGTCCTGCGGCCCATCACCGACCCGGTGGCCGCCATCGACGACCCCGAGGTGGCCGTGTTCGGCACCACGTCGAACGTCCTGTCGGTGAGCACCTACCAGCGGGGAGATGTGAACGCTGCCCTGGCCGCCAGCGCGCACACCGTGCACGAGGTGTTCCAGACCCAGCGCATCGAGCACGCCTTCCTCGAACCCGAGAGCACGCTGGCCGTGCCGCAGCCCGACGGAACGCTCCACGTCTACAGCGGTGGCCAGGGCGTGTGGGACGACCGAGACCAGATTGCTGCACTGCTGAACGTGCCCACCACATCGGTCACCGTCGAACTGGTGTCGAACGGCGGTGCCTTCGGCGGCAAGGAGGACATGAGCAATCAGGGTCAGACAGCCCTGGCCTCGTGGCTGCTGCAGCGCCCGGTGAAGTGCACGTTGTCGCGCGAGGAGAGCCTGCTCATCCACGCCAAGCGCCACCCGATCCGGCTCGAGTACTGGGCGGGTTGCGACGCCGACGGGGTGCTGACCGCCCTGAAGGTGCGCGGCATCGGTGACTCTGGCTCGTACGCGAGCGTGGGCATGAAGGTGCTCGAGCGCGCTGCGGGCCACGCCAGCGGTCCGTACCGGGTGCCGAGCATCGACGTCGAGTGCACCGCAGTGCGCACCAACAACCCGGTGTGTGGCGCATTCCGCGGCTTCGGCGCCAACCAGGCCCAGTTCGCGATGGAGGGCGTCATCGACCGGCTCGCCGAGAAGGTGGGCATCAGCGGCTGGGACATGCGCAAGCGCAACGTCATCAAGCCCGGGCGGGTGTGGGGTCCCGGCCAGATCATGGACGAGAGC
>CAZQPJ010000239.1:0-4371 GCA_964595105.1 uncultured Bifidobacterium sp. | reverse complement strand
TCGGGCGCCGCGAACGCCACCGCCTACAACACGAACCGCACGATCGTCGCCACCCTCGAGAGCATCGTCGACGTCAACGATCCCGAGACCTACGAGCATGTCCGGCGCGTCTCGGTCTACGCCGCAGGCGTCGCGAGCGACCCCGTCCGCGGCGTTGTCGTAACCGGTCTCGTTGATCACGCGACGTGCCACCTTCGGGATGTGGACGTAGGGATCGGTGGTGATCTCGCCCGCCACCACGCAGAGTCCGGTGGTGAGCAACGTCTCGCATGCGACACGGCCCTGAGGGTCTTCGCGGAGAATGGCGTCGAGCACCGCGTCGCTGACCTGATCGGCCATCTTGTCGGGGTGGCCCTCTGTGACGCTCTCGGACGTGAAGGTATAGGTGCTCACTCTGTGAGGCTCCTCATGGTGCTGGTTGGCGGATCTCGCCCACAGTATCCAGTACGACCTTCGCGATCGTTCCTTTGTCGGTGAGCGGCACGGTGCGCTGACTTCCGTCGGCTCGCACCAGGGTGACTGCGTTGGTGTCGTGCTGGAAGCCGACCCCGGGAGCACTGACGTCGTTGGCAACGACCAGATCGAGATTCTTGCGCTGCAACTTCGCCGTCGCGTTGGCCAGGAGGTCGTCGGTTTCGGCAGCGAACCCCACCAGCACCTGACCAGCCGGCTTGCGCTCGCCGAGGCCGGCAAGGATGTCGGGGGTCGGCTCCAGCACCACCTCGGGCACCCCGCGGTCCTTCTTCAGCTTGCCGCTCGCCGAGTGGACCGGCCGGAAGTCGGCGACGGCGGCGGCCATCACCACCACGTCCGCAGTGGGCGCCAACGCCTCCAGCGCTGCCTGCATCTGTGCGGCGGTTTCAACCGGATGGAGTTCGACACCCGGCGGCAGCGGCAGTTCGACGGTTGACACGAGCGAGACCCGAGCACCGCGGGCCACGGCCTCGGCGGCGATGGCGTACCCCTGCTTCCCGCTGCTGCGGTTGGCGATGACGCGCACGGCGTCGATGGGCTCCCGCGTGCCACCCGCCGACACCACCACGTGCAGACCGTGCAGCGGCCGCGGTGTCGTCAACGACTCGAAAAGGGCCGCCACACGGGCCACGATGGTGGCGGGATCGGCAAGGCGACCGGCACCGACGTCGCCTCCGGCGAGCCGCCCCGATTCGGGCTCCACCACGTGCACGCCACGAGCGCGCAGAGTGGCAAGGTTGGTCTGGACCGCAGCGTGCTCCCACATCTCGGTGTGCATTGCCGGACACACCATCACCGGTGCTCGAGTGGCCAGCAGCGTGTTGGTGAGGAGGTCGGTGCTGAGGCCGGCTGCGTAGGCACCCAGCAGTCGCGCCGTCGCAGGCGCCACCAGCACGAGGTCGGCGGTCTGCCCGAGACGGGTGTGCGGAATGGGATTGCTGGCATCCCAGAGCGAGGTCTGCACGGGCTCGCTCGCCAAGGCCGACAGGGTGGTACGTCCGATGAAGTGCTCGGCACCTGCGGTCATGATGGGCGCGACGTGGGCACCGGCATCGACGAGCCGACGACACACTTCGACCGCCTTGTAGGCGGCAATGCCCCCGGTGACACCGAGCACGATGCGCTTCCCGGTGAGCATGGCGTGGAGAGGATCAGGCCGTTTCGTCGGCAGCGTCGTCGGCCACCACGGGGGCAACACGCTCGACCCGCACGATCTTGTCGGCTGCGATCTCCTCGAAGCCGATGCTGAGTGGCTTGCGAGCCACCGAGCTGACCTGCGGCGGAACCAACTGGCCCTGACCGTCGCCCAGCTGGTTGAAGTAGCTGTTGATGGCACGGGCGCGCTTGGCGGCAAGCGTCACCAGGCTGAACTTCGAATCGACGCGATCGAGCAGTTTCTCGATCGGCGGGTTGATCATGGTGTCGTACGAACGCGCGGACATGTTCGAGCCTCCTGAAAGCAGCAGTTGAGTGTACCGGAGACCGCTACGGACGACTGCGATGAGAACGAATGATCTCGGCCATCTCCTCGAGCGTCCGCTCGAGGTCGTCGTTCACCACCACGTGGTCGGCAATGGCGAGACCCACCGGTTCCTCGTCGAGCGCCTTCTGCAGGCGCTCGTCGACCTTGTCCTCCGGGTCGCCACGTCCTCGGAGGCGACGTTGCTGTTCGTCGCGCGACGGCGGCAGCACGAAGATGAGCACGGCTTCCGGGTGGATCGATTTCACCTGGCGCGCACCATCGACCTCGATCTCGAGCACGACGTCACGGTTGCCGCCCGGATCGGGCATCGGGGTGCCGTAGTAGTTGCCGAGAAAGCTGGTCCACTCGAGGAACCCACCGGCCTCGATGCGGTCCTCGAAGGCATCACGGGTGGTGAAGACGTACGCGTTGCTGCTTTCGCCGGGCCGTTGCTGACGCGTGGTCCAGGACCGGCTCAGCCAGAGAGTCGGGTCGCGCCGAACGAGCGCACTGACGATGGTGCCCTTCCCCACGCCCCCAGGGCCGGAGACGATGAAGATGCGCGACGGTTCGACGGCGTGAGCGGCCGACATGGCCTCACTTGCCGAGTTGTGCGAGCAGCGCCTGCTTCTGCTGTTGACCAAGACCCTGCACACGACGGTTGTCGGCGATTCCGATCTCTTCCATCAGCTTGCGCGCCTTCACCTTGCCGACGCCCGGGAGCGACTCGAGCAACGAGACGACCTTCAACTTGCCAACGGTGGAGTCGGAGGACGACAGAGCCTCGGCGAGCGAGACGGCACCGTTCTTCAACTGGTTCTTCAGCTCGGCACGTGCGGCGCGAGCCTCTGCGGCCTTGGCGAGTGCGCCGGCGCGCTGTTCAGGGGTGAGTTGCGGAGGTGTAGCCATGTGCCGACCATAGCCCCGGCGATCAGTCAGTTGGTGGCAATCCGCTTCGATGAGCCAGACCGGTGAGTTCGGCCGGGGTGACCCCTCTCTGGGAACACCACCGCAGCAGATCGGCCTGCACCTTCGCCGACGCCCGCGGATCATCGAACGTGGCCGTCCCGACCTGAACAGCTTGGGCCCCTGCCAGCATCAGTTCGGCTGCCTGCCACCCAGTCGACACTCCCCCGACGCCGACGATGGGCAGGGCCGGCAATGCGGCCCGTACGTCGAACACCGTCCGTACGGCGACGGCGTGCAGCGGGGCACCGCTGTACCCGCCGCCACCGGCACCGAGCGCTGGCCGACCGGTGGCAGGATCGAGCACCATGCCGAGGAGCGTGTTCACCAGTGTCACGGCGTCAGCGCCCGCCGAGTGCACCGCTGAGGCGACCTCCACCACACGGTCGGTGTTCGGGCTGAGTTTCGCCCACCGGGGCCGACCGCACGCCGCGGTGGCCCGCATCACCTCGGCCGACAACTCGGAATCATGGGCGAAGATGCCCCGCCGACCCTCCAGGTTCGGGCACGAGAGATTCACTTCCACGGCCACCACCGCCGCCGGCGCGTCCGCCAACTGCTCCGCCGCACGCCGGTAGTCGTCGACGCTTCGCCCCCAGATGCTGGCGACGACGCGGGCACCCGTGGTCGCCAGGGCGGGTAGGTCGTGTTCGAGCCACGCCTCCACGCCGGGCCCCTGGAGACCAACGGCGTTGATCATCCCTTGGCCGGCCGTGTGGACGCGGGGCGCAGGGTTGCCCGCCCACTCGTACGCCGCCAGCGACTTCACGACGACGGCCCCGAGGTCGGCCAGCGACATGTAGGGCGCCAGTTCGGCCCCGTGACCGGCGGTGCCCGAGGCGGTCATCACCGGACTCGGCAAGGAGACCGACCCGATGGTGACCGCCGTGTTCATGGCTGCACCGCGTGGAACTCTTGCAGGGAGCGTACGGCGATGTCGCGGCCCACCATCTCCGCCATGCCCTGCACGGCAGCCAGCGCAGCCTCGACGGTGGTGACCGAACTCACCCGCTGCGAGTTCGCCGCCTTCCGGATCTGCTCGCCGTCGGAGCGTCCGCCTCGTCCCTGCGGGGTGTTGATGACGAAGTCGATCTGGCCGCTCTCGATGAGCTTCACGGCGTTGATGCCATGCCCATCGGAGATCTTGCCCACCACCTGGTCGACGGTGAGCCCGAAGCGCTCGAGGTACTCGGCCGTTCCCTTCGTCGCCGCAACGCCGAGCCCCAGGTCACGCAGTCGCTGTGCCACCACGAGCCCGGCAGGTTTGTCGGCATCCGCCAGCGACAGGAACACCGTGCCCGATGTGGGGAGCACAGTGCCGGCTGCGAGTTCGGCCTTGAAGAACGCCGTTCCGAAGGTCGTGTCGATGCCCATCACCTCGCCGGTGCTCCGCATCTCCGGCCCCAGAGCGGTGTCGACCTCGGGGAACCTGTTGAAGGGCAGGACCGCTTCCTTGATGGCGACATGAC
>CAZQPJ010000238.1:0-4374 GCA_964595105.1 uncultured Bifidobacterium sp. | reverse complement strand
CTTGCCCGATCCCGTGATGCCGAGCAGCGTCTGGAAGCGATCGCCCCGCTGCACACCCTCGGCGAGCTGGGCGATGGCCTTCGGCTGGTCGCCGGCAGGTGCGAACTCGGAGACCACCTTGAACTCGGACACGTCGCGAGTCTAACTGCCGAACGCCTGTTCGGCAGAGGTGACGGCTACCGTGCCGCGCATGATCACGCGGACGGAACGACTCCTGCTGCGCCTCCCCACCGATGACGACGCCGACACCATCCTCCGTTACCTCAACGACCCGGAGGTGTCGGCGATGCAGGACTGGGACCTGCCACGCACCGAGGCCGACGTGGCCGAGCGGATACGTCGCGCCAACGCCATCGGCTGGCCCGCGTTCGGCGAGTGGACCAATCTCACGATCGAGGCCGACGGGCAGTGCGTCGGCGATGTCGCCTGCCACCTCGACTCACAGGGCGCCGTGGCGGAAGTCGGCTACACGCTCGCGCGACACCACTGGGGCAAGGGCTACGCATCGGAGGCACTCGCCGCACTGGTCGATCACCTGCTGGCGACACACCCGCTGCACCGCCTGGCGGCAAGCCTCGACCCCGCCAACGTCCGCTCCATGCGCGTGCTGGAGGCCACCGGCTTCAGCATGGAGAGCCTCTCGGAGCAGAGCTACCCCATGCGGGGTCGGTGGGAGGACGACCTTCGCTATTCGATGAGCCGTTCGCAGCGCACCGCGTGGCTGGAGCGGCCCATGGCACCGCCCGAACGAGTCGAGTTGGTGGAGGTGACCGCAGCCGACAGCGGACTGTGGGAGAACGTGCAGACTCACTGGTCGCAGCAACGCCTCGTGCAACCGCTCACCCGCACCTTCCGCGACATCGCCTTCCCTCCCCTCCTCGACGGCGTGCAGTCGACACCGGCGCTGCGTGGCGTGTTGGCCGATGGCGAACGGGTCGCCACCGTGTTCTGGTCGGACGCGTCGGCCGAGCAGCCCGAGGTCTACCTGTGGCGGCTCATCGTCGACCGAATGCACCAACGGCGCCGCATCGGCTCTGCGGTGATCGAGCAGTTGCGAACGCTGCTGCACGAGCAAGGGCATCGGTCGATGCTCGTCAGCTACCTGATCGGCCCCGGCAGCCCGGAGGGCTTCTATGCCCGACTCGGATTCACACCGACCGGAGCGATGCGCGGCCCCGAGGTGGAGGCCAGGCTCAGCTGGTAGGTGTCTCGCTGGCTGGCGGAAGCGGGAACTCCCAGTCGGCCGGCAGTTGGGGCAGCGCGCGCAGCCACTCCCACAGGCGGTCGATCTGCGGCTCGAGCGCGTCGAGGTCGCCCGAGTTGTCGACGACGAAGTCGGCCTTCTCCAACCGCTGCTCCCGCGTCGCCTGCTTGGCGATACGCGCCCGGGCGTCGGCTTCGTCGAAGCCGCGGAACTGCAACAGGCGTGCCACCTGGGTCTCGACGGGAACATCCACCACGATGCGCGCCTGCAGACCGGGGCGGTCGTTCTCGGTGAGCAGCGGGATGTCCATCACCACCACATGATCGGTGGCACGCTCGGCCAGAACCCGCCGGTTCATTTCCACACCCACCGCCGGGTGGACGATGCCATTGAGTGCCTTCAATGCCTCAGGGTCGGTGAACACGATCGACGCGACGGCGGCGCGGTCGAGCGAGCCATCGCCTGCGATGACATGAGCGCCGAACCGCTCGGCGATCCGGGCCAGCACCGGTGAGCCGGGCTGCTGCACCTCTCTCACCACTGCGTCGGCATCGACGATCACGGCACCGCGGCGGGCAAGCGCGGCACTGACGGTCGACTTCCCCGAGCCGATGCCTCCCGTGAGACCCACCAGAATCATGCAACCACCGTAACTGACCGTCGCTCACTAGCATCGGCTCGTGAGCGACGTGCCGGACCCCGAGCTCGAGAAGCCAGTCGAGGGGCAACTCGAGGGGCAACTCGAGGAGCACGACGCCGGAGAGGACGTCGGTTGGCCATTGGTCGAGCGTCGCCGCCGCGAGGACGCACCGCCCGACGGAGTGGATCGCCGCCGCACACGCATCCCCCACATCAGCCCCACGCTCACTGCCGCACCGATGTGGCCGTTCCGCATTGCCGCCTTCGCCGGGGCCCTCATCAGGGCCCTCCCGGAGCTCCGCGAGCGACACCCGGCGTTTCTCATCATCACGGTGCTAGCCGGCGCATACACCGTCGTCGCGTCCTTCATCCCCGTTCCGTACCGCGACGAACCGAACATCCGGAAGCGCATCATCCTCGAGCAGAGCCTCAACGTCGCTGCTGTCATCCTCACCGGGGCGTGGACATCCCCGTACGTGCTGTTCTTCGTGCCAACCGGAATGCTGGCGGGCTTCGCCGTCGGCGAGATGTACAGCATCTACGTGGCGGGCGCGGCGGTGGTGGTCACCACTGTGCAGCACGTCGGCGTGGTCGGTCCCTCGGCCGGCATTCAGGACGCCGTGCTCTGGACCGGCCTTTTGATGATGGTGGCGTTCACCACCGGACTGGCCCATCGCGCTGCCGTTGATGCCGCAAAGACCCAGCAAGTCGCCCTCGACCGGGTGAGCAGACTCTCCGAGGCGAACTCTCTGCTCTTCGCGCTTCAGCGAGTCGCCCAGCAGTTGCCCGCCTCGCTCGACCTCGAGGAGGTCCTCGACTCCACGGTCACGAGGCTCCGCGCGATGGTGGCTCACGACTCGATGGTGGTGTACATCCTCGAACCGTCGACGAACACGATGAACCCGGCCCGGGTGCACGGCGTGGAGCGGCCACACTCGTACCGTCTCGGACACCTACCGAAGGGCCTGCAGATGGCGGTCGATGCGGCGCGCACGGTGCGGGTCGACCAACTGGAAGCCACCGATGGCATCGCACTCCGAAGCCAGTCGGGTCTCTACGGTGCCCTCCGGGCGCGAGGGGCGCTCGTTGGTCTGGTGGCCGTCGAGTCGCAGCAACCAGCTGCGTTCGGATCACAGCAGGCGGAGATCGTCCATGGCCTCGGCGAGCCCTTCGGCATCGCCATCGACAACGCCCGCATGTTCCTCAGCATTGGAACGCTTGCCGCCGACGAAGAGCGCAAGCGCATCGCCCGCGATCTGCACGACCACGTCGGTTCATCGCTGGCGCTCATCGGGTTCGAGGTCGACCGAGTCATCTCACTGGCGGCGAACGGCGGCGAGCTGAATGTGCCGCTGGCCGAGCTCCGTCAGCAGGTGTCGTCGGTGGTCACCGAGGTCCGCGACACGCTCTACGACCTGCGCACCGATGTCACCGACACCCGCGACCTCACCGCCACGGTGCGGGAGTTCCTCGGCCGTGTCGAGCAGCGCAGCGGCATCCGCACCGAATGCGACATCGAGATCGGCGCACGCCTCCCACTCGTGCTCGAGCGCGAGGCATGGCAGATCGTCCGCGAATCGATCGTGAACGCCGAACGACATTCGCAGGGAACACTCATCCGGGTGCGGGGTTTTCGCCAGCACGACACCGTGGTGTTGGTGGTACGCGACAACGGCGTCGGCCTGGAGGCCACGAACGCCCGACCCGACAGCTACGGCGTCACCGGCATGCGCGAGCGGGCTACCCGTCTCGACGCCGAACTCCGCCTACGATCGCTCACCGAAGGCGGCACCGAGATGCGCCTCGAGATCACCGAAGGACCCACACGCTGATGCCCAGAACCGTTGTGCTCGTCGATGACCACACCATGCTGCGTCAGGGCTTGCGCCGTGCGCTCGAGAGCGAGGGGGTGAAGGTCATCGGCGAGGCCAGCAATGGCGAGGAAGGCGTGAAGGTGGCGCTGGCCACCAAACCCGATGTGGTGCTCATGGACGTCTCGATGCCCGGCACCGACGGCATCGACGCCACCAAGACGCTGATGGGCGCCGACAACCGCATGCGTGTGGTGATGCTCACCATGCACGTCGACCGCGAGGTCATCGACCGCGCCATCCGCGCCGGTGCCGTCGGTTACCTCACCAAGGACGCGGCCATCAGCGAAGTGGTGGAAGCCATCCGCCTTGCAGCCAATGGCGATCGCCCGATGTCACCCCGCTTGGCCGCAGCGATGCTGAAGGAAGCACGCTCCACCCAGTCCGAGTCCGACCCGGTGCTGTCGACCCGGGAAGAGGAGGTGCTGCAGTTGGTCGCCGACGGCCTCGGCACCACGGAGATCGCCGACAAGCTCTACATCAGCCAGAAGACCGTGAAGAACCATCTCGCGTCGATCTACGAGAAGCTCAATGCACGCGACCGCACGCAGGCGGTGCTGATGGCCGTGAAGATGGGCATCGTCAAGCTCACCTGACGACACCCACCCCCGGCAAACGGGCCTCAGCCCTCGGTGACGCCCTCGACGGCGGGTCCCGGGG
>CAZQPJ010000237.1:0-4407 GCA_964595105.1 uncultured Bifidobacterium sp. | reverse complement strand
GCACGGTGGAGGTGCGGGCCGCCAGCGCGCTGAGGATGGAGTAGGCCTCGAACATGTTCTCCTCGGGGCGGCCGAGACCGGGCAATTGGTAGAAGTGGTCCATCACCCACACGCTGTCGAAGCCGTGCTGCTCGGCGGTGACAGCGATGCCCGAGATGCGCTCGAAGAGTTCGTGCGGTGCGACGTCGGGATAGGTGAACAGGGGGATCTGCAACCCCATACGGATGTTCGGATTGGCCATGCGCCGACCCTAGGTCATGACTCGGTGAGGAAGTGGATGCGGCGTGCGACCTCGCCGAAACGCTCGAGCCGATCGGGGTTGGCCATGAGGGCGTTGTAGAACACGAGCCGGGACGCGATGTCGCCGTAGGTGTTCACCAGTGCCTCGGCAAGCCCGTCCCACGTGGCCTCGGTGCAGAAGGTGGCGAGGTGATCGTCGGTGATCTGGGCGGCCATACCGGCGAAGTCACCTTTCTTCTGCCGCTCGCGGATGCGATCGGTGGTGCCCTCGAAACCGGCTTCGTCCCAGATGAACGCATAGTTCGGAGTGCTGCCGTAGAAGCTGAGCATGCCGCGCAGCAACTCTCGGTCGGCGGCGCGCTCGGCATCGGTGTCGCCGACGATGATGTTGACCGGCACGATGATGGCGACGTCGGCGGGATTGCGGCCCATCTCGGTGGCACCGCGGGCCACCTCTGGCAGGACGTGACGACGCAGATAACCGGGCTCGCCGATCGGGTGCACGTGCACGCCGTCGGCCACCTCGCCCGCCATGCGCAGCATCCACGGATTCACCGCTGCGATGTCGACCTTCGGATCGGGCAGGTCGATGCCGCCCGGGCTCCATTGACGGCTCATCCACGTGAGTTCGTAGAACGACCCGCGGTGGTTCAGTTCCTCGCCACGGAAGGCGCCGAAGCATGCCTTCACGGCCTGCACGTAGTCGCGCAGACGAGGACCCGGCGATTCGAACTCGACGCCGTAGCGACGCACCACGTGGGTGCGCACCTGAGTGCCGAGGCCCAAGCGGAATCGGCCGCTCGTGGCCTCATGGAGTTCCCATGCGACCTGTGCGGTGACCATCGGACTGCGTGGGAAGGCAACGGCCACGCCGGTGCTGAGTTCCAGCGACGGTGCCGCCAATGCGGCTGCGGTTGCCGAGAGATAGGCGGTGCGACCGCCTTCGGTGAGCAGGATGCCGTCGAGCCCCGACTGTTGGATGGATCGAGCGAGCGGGCCGATGTGCTGCAAGGGCTTCGGGGTGAGCATCACATCGATCTGCATGGAAGGAGCGTAGGGGGTGCTTCGCGCCGTCTAGCGTCGGCGGCGTATGAGCGAGACCTCGAGCGAATCGGTGGCCCCAGGTAACCGGGCCGTGGTGATGGGTGTGCTCCTGTTGGGCACGTTCACCGCTGTGATGAACATGTCGGTCAGCAACGTGGCACTGCCGAGCATCGCGAAGGCGCTCGACGCCGAGGGTTCGGCAATCGCATGGATTTCCGACGCGTTCAGCATCGCGCTCACCTCGTTCGTGCTGCTGAGCGGTGCCGTGGGCGATCGCTACGGCCGCCGCACGATGTATCTGCTCGGTGCCCTTCTGGCCATACCGACGTCCATCGCGTCGGCCGTGTCGAGCAGCACGGGAATGCTCATCGGCGCCCGCTTCCTGACGGGCCTCGCCATTGCGATGCTGTTTCCCACCACGCTGTCGTTCATCACGGTGCTCTACACCGACCTCCGTGAGCGCATGGCGGCGGTGGGCATGTGGGCCGGTGTCGCCTCGGCGGGCGCAGCCCTCGGGCCGGTGATCGGTGGCGTGATGCTGGAGCACTTCTGGTGGGGCAGCGTGTTCCTGCTGGCGGTGCCGTTCGCCGCAGCGGCGCTGGTGCTGGGGTGGTTCGTTCTTCCCCGTGACGCCGGAATGCCGGGCCATCACGTCGACTGGTTGGGTGGAGGCATCAGTGTCGTGTTCGTGGCGTCGCTGCTGTTCGCCGTCATCGAATGGCCCATCGACGGACTGCACGGCAAGGTGTTGGTGGCGGTCGCAGTTGCGATCGTCAGCGGAGTGCTGTTCGTTCGGCACGAACTGTCGGTGTCGCATCCTCTGCTGAACGTGCGGGCGTTGCTGAAGCCACGGTTCGGCTTGGCGGCGCTCACCGTGACGGTGATGTTCTTCGCATCGTTCGGCTACTCGTTCCTCTCCACCCAGTTCTTCCAGAACGTGCTCGACTACTCGCCGTTGAAGGCGGGCCTGGCCGGGTTGCCGTCGTCGTTGGCCATGTTGGTGTTCTCGCAGTTGGCCACCCGCTTCGACCTGCCATGGGGCTCCAATCGCGTGGTAGCGCTCGGCCTCGGCACGATGGCCTTGGCGTTCGTGGTCACCTGGACGTGGGGGCTCGATACGCCCTATGCACTCGTGGGGCTCGGCATGGTGCTGCTGGGGGCGGGCGTGGGGCTCACTGCCACGCCGTGCACCAACGCCATCATGAACTCGCTGCCACCGGAGGAGGCGGGTGTCGGGTCGGCCGTGAACGACGTGACGCGCGACTTCGGTGGCGCCATCGGTGTGGCCGTGTTCGGCGCGGTGGCTGCGGTGTACTACGAGCGCTACATGCGCGGCGCATTCGACGCACTGCCCGCCGACGTCCGGCGGCGAGTGGGTGACGACATCGTGCTCCAGGTGAGCCGATCGCTGAACGGCGCGCAGGTGGTGGCGGAGCGCTATCAGGAGCAGTACCCGGAGGCGAGCAAGCAGTTGCTGTCGGCCGCCAGCAAGGGGTGGCTCGCCGGCCAGGGCGCGGCGATGGCGCTCGGCGCGCTGGTGTGCGTGGTGCTGGCCGGATTCATGTACCGGTTCCTGCCCCGAGCGGAGGCGGGCCACTCATGACGGTCGTGATGTTGCACGGGAACCCGGAGACGCCGGTGATCTGGCGCCCACTGCTGGACGCTCTCGATGGTGTCGACGCAGTGACGCCCCAACTTCCCGGCTTCGGGTGCGGAGTGCCGACCGACTTCGGCGCCACCAAGGAGGAGTACGTCGACTGGTTCATCGGCGTGCTCGAACCACTGGTGGCCGACCACGGCCCGGTCGACCTCGTCGGTCACGACTGGGGTGGGGGTATCGGGATGCGCGCTGTGGCGATGCGGCCCGAACTGTTCCGTACGTGGGCGTGCGATGTTCTCGGCCTCTTCCATCCCGAGTACGTGTGGCACGACTTCGCACAGATCTGGCAGACCCCGGGCGCCGGTGAGGAGTACTTCGCGCAGAGCCTGGCCACACCGGTTGCCGATCGGGTGAACCTGTTCGAGGCGATCGGTATCCCGCGCCCGACCGGCGAACTCCTGGCTGAGGCGGGCGATGAGCTGATGGGCCGGTGCGTGCTCTCGCTGTACCGCTCTGCGGCGCAACCGGCGATGAAGGAGTGGGGTGAACACCTCGGTCGCGCGGCAACCGTGCCCGGCCTGGCCCTGATCGCACCGAACGACCCGTTCGTGCGCGGCACCGACCTGGGGCACGAGGTGGCCGACCGACTGGGCGCCGCCGTGGAGGTGCTCGACGGCCAAGGTCACTGGTGGATGCTGGGTGACCCTGTGGGCGCGGCCACGGTGCTGCGTCGGTTCTGGACGGAGGCGTACTGATGGAGACGACGGAGACCATCGACCTCGTGTGCCCGCGGTGCGGCGCCACGGTGACGGAGCGGTTCTACGGCCCGTGCACCGGGTGCCGTGCCGAACTGAGGGCGAAGTATCTCGGCGAGGGGCGCGACGTGGAGGTGGCCGAGTACGTGCCGAAGATGAACGTCACCCCCAACGCAGTGGCGCTGAAGGACGACTGAGTCGCCCGACTGGCCGGGGTCACTGGCGGGGGTCACTGGCGGGGCAGGCCGCCGCCGGGTCGGAACGTGGGGTCGTTCTCCTGCGGGGCGTTGCGCGACTGCATCTGCTGGATGGTGGTGGCCATCGCTGCGGACGCCTTCTCGTCGGCCATGATCTTGCTCATCACTGCGGCGCTCGCGCCCGCCATCAGTTCGGTCTTCCGTGCCGCCACGTAATCGGCGCTGGCGATCTGCGGATTGATGGTGCCGTTCACCGCCGGCATCACGTAGCGGGCCACGAGGTCCCATGAGCGACGAGTTGCCTCGACGTTTGCCCAGTCGTGGGCGAAGCCGAGCACCACGCCGAAGCCGCCGGTGATCTGCTGCAGGTGGAGAATGGCCTCGATGAGGTCGTCGGGAGTTCCGACGACCGCAGCACCACCACCGTCGGCGCCGCCGCGGGCCACCTGGTCGAACAGCACCTCCGGGTCGTCGATCCATTGCGCACCGGGGCGGCCGAGGACCTTCACGTTGTATTCGTTGTGCCACTTCTGCAGGCCGAGCATCGACTCGGCCTTCGCCTGCTCGCGGG
>CAZQPJ010000236.1:0-4414 GCA_964595105.1 uncultured Bifidobacterium sp. | reverse complement strand
TCTGCAGCGGCGGCGACCAACGCATTCGCGGCAAAGACGGCTACAAGTACGCCGACGGCGACACCGAGGACACCGTGCAGGCCGGCCGTGCCGGACGCCTGCACATCCTCGAGGTGCAGCGCCTCATCCGGTTCATGCCGAAGATCGTCATCTGCGTCGTACCCGGTTGGGCGGCAGGCGGCGGTCACAGCCTTCATGTGGTGAGCGACCTCACGCTGGCGAGCCGTGAGCACGCCCGCTTCAAGCAGACCGACGCCGACGTGGCCTCGTTCGACGGCGGATTCGGCAGCGCGTATCTGGCCCGTCAGGTCGGCCAGAAGTTCGCCCGCGAGATCTTCTTCCTCGGCCGCGAATACTCCGCCGACGACATGCACCGCATGGGCGCGGTGAACGGCGTCTACCCCCACGCCGATCTCGAGCGCGAGGCATTGCAATGGGCCAAGGAGATCAACGGCAAGAGCCCCACGGCGCAGCGCATGCTGAAGTTCAGCTTCAACCTCATCGACGACGGTCTGGTGGGTCAGCAGGTGTTCGCCGGCGAGGCCACACGGCTCGCCTACGGCACCGACGAGGCGCAGGAGGGGCGCATGTCGTTCCTCGACAAGCGCGACCCCGACTGGAGTCCCTTCCCCTGGCACTTCTGACATGAGCCCCTTCGTGGTCGTCGACGACCTCGGCAACCCCCGCCTCGGCACCTTCCGCCTGAACGAGCGAGGCCTCGCCAACCGGCTCCAGCGTCGGGACGACACGGGCGACGGCCTGTTCATGGCCGAGGGTGACCTCGTGGTGGAGCGCGCGCTCGAGGCCGGCTGCGTTCCGGTGGCCGCCCTGGTCGACGCGGCCCGGCCACCCGACGTCGCATTCGCGCTTGCCGACCGTATCGAGGTGTTCGCCGGCGGTGACCGCATGCGGGCCGAGGTGACGAAGCTCGGCATGCCCTACAGCATCGTTGCCCTGTTCGAGCGTCCGCCGCGCGCCAGTGCCGACGCGCTGGCAGCGGCGTGCACCCGCCTCGTGCTCGCCGAAGCCGTCGACAATCCGCTCAACATGGGCAGCATCGTGCGCAACGCGCTCGGCATGGGTTGGCAGGGCCTCGTGTTCGACGAGACGAGCGTCGACCCTCTTGCACGCCGCGCCATGCGCGTCAGCATGGGCCACTCGTTGCACCTCCCTCACGCTCGCGTCCGTTCGATGCCCGCCACAGTGTCGACCCTCGTGGCACAGGGTTGGCAGGTGTGCGCCCTCACGCCTGCACCCGACGCAGTGCCGCTGCACCACGTGACGCCCACCCACCGGGTGGCGCTGCTGCTCGGCGCCGAACGGGTGGGGCTCACCGCCGAGGCCATGTCGGCCGCTTCCGTGCGCGTCAGCATTCCGATGCACGCCGGCGTCGACAGTCTCAACGTCGCCAACGCGGCCGCCGTCGCCTGCTGGCACCTCGGCCAGCGCTGAACCGAGGGTTTCGTGCCGCACAGGTGCGCACGAAACCCTCGTTCCGGAGGCTCGGCCCCGTCAGGGGCGGGTGATGTTGAGGGCGCCGTCGTTGCGGAGATGCTCGGCCGCGGGCACGAAGTAGCCCATCAGCCGTTCGCGGATCTCACCCGGCTCGGTGCACCGCTCGACTGCCGCAGCCATGTGCACCAGCCAGTGATCGCGTTCGGTGGCGCCGATGCGGAACGGCATGTGCCGCATTCGCAGCATCGGGTGGCCACGCTCCTCCATGTACGTGTGCGGACCACCCCAGTACTGGGCGAGGAACAACGTCAGGCGGTGCCGGGCACCAGCGATGTCGTCGGGCGGATAGAGCGGGCTCAACACCGGGTCGGCCACCACTCCCTCGTAGAACGCTTCGACGAGCCGTTCGAAGAACGGCATGCCATCGACTGCCTCGTAGAGCGTCATCCCCTCCGTCATCGGGGATGACTCTAGGTCGGTCAGGCCATGGAACCGTCGAACACGCGGGCACTGCCCAGTTCCTCGGTACGAACGACCACCGGGGTGGTGTTGTCGCACGAATCGAGGATGAGGAACTCGTCGGTGGCCAGCAGCACGAGCGCACTCACGGTGCCACGCTCGGTCTCGATCTCCACCACGTCGCCGGCGTGGAACTCGACCGGCTTCGTCATCAGGCTTGTCTTCATGGGGGGAACTCACTTCCGCTCGATGCTTCGACAGTGCATCGGCACGGTGCGTGAGGACCTTTACGAAAACTTTGGACTTTCGTAGGAGGGGAAGATGTCGGGAAGACCGTCGCTCACCTTCACCGGGAAGTTCGGCGGCCGCTTCTCGAGGAAACTCACCACACCCTCCCGGGAATCGGCACTGCGACCGCGCTCCTTGATGCCCCGCGAATCGACTCGGTGCGCTTCCATCGGATGATCGGCGCCCAGCATGCGCCAGAGCATCTGCCGCGTCAGCGCCACGCTCACCGGCGCCGTGTTCTCGGCGATCTCGGCAGCGATGGCCCGTGCCGCTGGCAACAACTCGTCGGGGGCGTGCAGGCTTCGCACGAGCCCACCCGTGAGCGCCTCGACAGCAGGGAACACGCGGCCGGTGTAGCACCACTCGGCTGCTTGACTGATGCCCACCAGCCGAGGGAGGAACCAGCTGCTGCACGCCTCGGGCACGATGCCCCGGCGAGCGAACACGAACCCGAACTTGGCGGTGTCGCTGGCGAGGCGGATGTCCATCGGCAGGGTCATCGTGACACCCACCCCCACCGCCGGTCCGTTGATGGCGGCAATGACGGGCTTGGTGCACTCGAAGATTCGCAGGCTCACCAGCCCGCCGCCGTCTCGGGGTACGCCCGAAGCGGTCTGCACGTCGCTGCCGCCGGCGCTGAACGTCTCGCCGCCACCCGACAGGTCGGCACCAGCGCAGAACCCGCGACCGGCACCGGTGACGATCACCACGCGCACCTCGTCGTCGGCATCGACACGATCGAACGCGTCGATCACCTCGCGCATCATCGTGTTGGTGAACGCATTCAGTTGGTCGGGCCGGTTCAGCGTGATGGTGGCGATGCGATCGGCCACCTCGTACGTGATCTGCGTGTACTCCATGGGGCGACGCTACGCCGCCCGACTACACGTCGAGGAACCTGGACGCAGCGGTGCCCGAACCGACCGCCCCGACGAAGGCGCCGACGAGCACCATCACGAACCACACCACCAGCGGGTACCCATCGGTGACGACGAAACCCTCGAGGCCCGACGACACGGGGAATGCACGCACACCGCCGGTCCAGTCTCGGTTGATGAGCAGCATGAACACACCGCCGAGCAGACCGCCGACAATGCCCTGGATGAGGCCCTCGAGCATGAACGGGAGGCGAATGAACCAGTTGGTGGCACCCACCAGCTTCATCACCTCGATCTCACGACGACGGGCGAACATGGCGGTGCGGATGGTGTTCCAGATGAGCAACGCCGACGCGCCCAGCAGACCACCGGCGATGATGAGCGTTCTCACCCCGAAGAAGCTCTTCAGTTGGCTCAGCACCTCGACCTGCTGATCCGGTGTGCGCACGTCGATGACGTTGGGCAACTTCTTGAACGTGTCCTTCAGCGAACGCAGCACCTCGCCGCTGCTCTTGTCGACGGGACTCACCTTGAAGAACGAGGGAATCTTCGGCAGCAACTGCTTCAGCGAATCGGGGTCACCGGCGAACAGCGTGTTGGCAACACCCGTGGCGCAGGTCTCGTCGCAGTACTCGACGCGCTCGATCACCGTGGTCTGCCGGTCGAGCTCACCCTTGATGAGTTCCACCTTGTCGGCCTCGGCGCCATGCTTCACGTAGACGATCATCTCCACGCCACCGGTCCAGAGCTTCAACTGGTTGTCGAAACCGCGCTGGATGAGCAGGGTGAGGCCGAACAGCAGCAGCGAGATGGTGCTGGTGATGACCGTGGCAGCGGTGAGCGTCTTGTTGCGCGAGATGCTGGCCCACATCTCGCGGAACGTGTACTTCAGGCGGGAGATCATTCGTAGACGCCTCGTGCCTGGTCGCGGACGATGACACCCCGGTCGAGTTGGATGACTCGCTTGCGCATCATGTTCACGATGCGCTGGTCGTGCGTGGCCATCACCACGGTGGTGCCGGTCTTGTTGATGCGGTCGAGCAGACGCATGATGCCCTCGCCCGTTGCCGGGTCGAGGTTGCCGGTGGGCTCGTCGGCGAGGAGGATGAGCGGGCGGTTCACGAATGCACGGGCAATCGACACTCGCTGCTGTTCACCACCCGACAGCTGGTGCGGGAACCGGTCTTCCTTGCCACCGAGCCCCACGAGGTCGAGCACTGCGGGCACCTGCTGGCGGATGACGTGACCCGGCCGGCCGATCACCTCGAGCGCGAACGCCACGTTCTCGAACACGGTCTTGTTGAGCAGCAGCTTGTAGTCCTGGAAGATGTTGC
>CAZQPJ010000235.1:0-4426 GCA_964595105.1 uncultured Bifidobacterium sp. | reverse complement strand
GTGTCGGCTCGGTGCGTCTCACCCAGAAGCCCAAGCAGGTGATGGTGGTGGGCGCCGGCCCGGCCGGTCTGCAGGCTGCCATCGCTGCGGCTCGAAACGGGCACCACGTGACCGTATTCGAGAAGTCCGACCAGGCTGGCGGCCAGGTGCGCATTGCCGCCAGTGTGCCCAACCGCGCCGAGTTCGGCGACATGATCCGCAACCAGTTGAACGAGTGCGATCGCCTCGGCGTGAAGTTCGAGTACGGCGTGGGCGTGTGGCCGGGCCTCGTGGAAGAGCGTCGTCCCGATCACGTCATCGTGGCCATGGGCGCCGAGCCCGCTCGGCCGTGGTGGGTGCCCGGTGACGCCGCGAACGTGGCCGACGTGCGCGAAGTGCTCGACGGCAGCGCAGCCGACGGCGGGCCTCAGCCCGGGCAGTCGGTGGTGGTGATCGACGAGATCGGGTTCCACCACGCCACCTCGGTGGCGGAGGTGCTGGCCGACCGTGGCTGCAACGTCGAGATCGTCACCAACGGGATGGTGGTGGGGCAAGACCTCGGCATCACGCTCGACATGGAGAACTGGTGGATGCGAGCCGGCAGCAAGGGCATCGTGCAGAACACCGACCTGGTGCCCATGGGCATGGCCGACGGCGAACTCACCCTCCTGCACCACCCCACCGGAGCGAACCACACCCGCCGCCCGGACTGGGTGGTGCTGGCGGTGCCACCGAACCCGGTCGAGTGGCTCTACAACGACCTGAAGTCCGCCGGTGTCAGCGTGGAGCGCGTGGGCGACTGCGTGGCGCCCCGACGTGCACACGCGGCCGTCATCGACGGCGAGCGCGTCGGCGCCGCGCTCTGAGCCGCATCAGCGGGCAGACTGTGGGTGTGACTACCCCGCTCGTCGCCGTGGTGATGGGGTCGACCAGCGACTGGTCGACCATGAGGAACGCCGTCGAACTGCTCGACGAGTTCGCTGTGCCGAACGAGGCACAGGTGCTGTCGGCGCACCGCATGCCCGACGAGATGTTCCTGTTCGCCGAGCAGGCGGCCGACCGCGGCCTGCGGGCCATCATCGCCGGCGCGGGCGGCGCGGCCCATCTACCCGGCATGCTGGCCGCCAAGACCACGGTGCCGGTGCTGGGTGTTCCCGTACCCACTGCTCATCTCGGCGGTCGCGACAGCCTCTACAGCATCGTGCAGATGCCGGCCGGCGTGCCGGTGGCCACCTTCGCCATCGGCGACGCAGGAGCGCGCAATGCCGCTCTGTTCGCCGTCGCCATGCTGGCAGCGAACGACACGGCGCTCGCCGACGCGCTCGCCGACTACCGGTCGCGCCGCCACCACGACGCCGCCACCTCTATCCTCCCCACCGAATGAGCACGCACCCCGTCATCACTCCGCCCGCGATGATCGGCATCGTGGGTGGCGGCCAGTTGGGCCGCTACTTCGTCGTCGCCGCACGCACCATGGGCTACCGGGTCACGGTGCTCGAGCCCGATCCCACGTCACCAGCTGGCGCGTTGGCCGATGTGCACCTCGTGGCGGCGTACGACGACACCGCAGCACTCGAACAACTCGCTGCGACCTGCGCAGTGGTGACCATCGAGTTCGAGAACGCTCCCGCAGCGGCACTGGCCACCATCGCCGACCGCACACTGGTGCATCCACCCACCACCGCCATCGCCACGTGTCAGGACCGCATCGCCGAGAAGGCATTCCTCACCGACATCGGCGCTCCGGTGGGCCCCTACACCACGGTGGTCGACGACGCATCGCTTGCCGCAGCGGCCGACTTCTCCTACCCCGCCATTCTGAAGACGGCCCGCAACGGCTACGACGGCAAGGGACAGGTCACCTGCCACGAGTACGGCGAGGTGGCGGCCGCGTGGGATCAGTTGGAACGCGTGCCCTGCGTGCTCGAACAGAAACTGCCACTCGATCGCGAACTCAGCGTGGTGCTGGCACGCACCGCCGACGACCGAGTGGCCGCCTATGCCGTGTCGCAGAACCAGCACCTGCGCGGTGTGCTCGACGTGAGCCACACTCCCGCCTATCTGCCCCACGGTGCTCCCGAGGCTGCCACCGACCTCTGCGTCTACATCGCACGCGAACTCGGCTTCGTGGGCGTGCTCGCGGTGGAGATGTTCGTGGTGGGCAACGACGTGTTCGTGAACGAGATCGCACCTCGCCCGCACAACAGCGGTCACTACACCCTCAACGCCTGCAACACGAGCCAGTTCGAACAGCAGGTTCGAGCCATCTGCGGCCTGGCGCTGGGTGAGACCGAGTTGCGCGTGAAGGGCCTCGCCATGGCCAACCTGATGGGTGACATGTGGGACCAGGGTGAGCCCGACTGGAGCCAGGTGCTCGGCAACCCAGCGGCCTACCTGCACCTCTACGGCAAGGCCGAGGCGCGTCCGGGCCGCAAGATGGGGCACCTCACGGTCATCGCCGGCACCGCCATGGGCTCGGCAGACCTCGCGCGCCGGTTGCGTCGTCAGGCCTCCGGCAGCTGAGGCCTGCTTCGGGCTCGCCCGGTCGACGAACGCCGGTGTGACACACTGACGGCCTATGCACCGTCGACGTCTGTTCGTCGCGTACGGAATGTCGTCGGCCGCGCAGTTCGCCGCCGACGTCCTGCCGGTGATGGTGCTCATCGCAGCGAAGGCCAGCACGCTGATGGTGGCCGCCGTGGTGATGATCCGGCTCGTCGTGCTCACCGTGTCGGCACCACTCGGTGGCGTCGTGGCTGGTCGCCTCGACGCCGCGGCCACGATGCGCACCGCCGACATCGCACGAGCTGGAATTCTGCTCGCCGCCGTCGCTGCCGTGAGGGTCGATGCCCCGACATGGGCGACGCTGGTGTGGGCCGCCGCTGTGGCATTCGCTGGTACCCCGTATCGACCAGCGGCCGTCGTGCTGTTCCACCGTCTCGTCGATGCGAACGGCGTCGCTGGTGTGAACCGGATACTCGCTGTCACCGCCAGCACGATGATCTTCGTCGGCCCGGCGCTCGCCGCCGGACTCGTCTGGCTCGGTGGGCTCACGGTGGGCGTGTTCGGCGTGGCGCTCCTCTTCGCCGCGGCCGCGGTGCTCGAGCACGTCGATGTGGCGCCGGCACGGGGTCGTGCTGAACCGATCGGCCACGTCGGCCGCATGGTGCTCGACGACCTCCGCAACGGATTTCACCTCGTTCGGCGCGACGCAGCACTCGCTCCGGTGTTCGGAATCATCTTCGTCGTGATGGCGCAGTTCGGTGCCGAGCAGGTGCTCTATCCGGTGTTCGCACAGGACACGTTGCATCTCGGCAGCAGCGGTCTCGGCCTCCTCGCCGCGGCTCAAGGATTCGGCGGCATGCTCACCCTTCCGTGGCTTCGTCGCGACCTGAAAGGTGATCACGCCGCGTGGCAGTTGATGGGCGCCGCCGTTGCCATGGCCGTGTTGTTCGGCGCGCTCGGTTTCTTCACCAACATCGCTGTCGTGCTGGTGCTGCTGGTCGGCTCCGGTGCGGGCGCCATGCTGTACGAAGCAATGGTGCTGGTGGTGCTCCGCCAGCGTGCATCCACGCGCGAAATGGCGTCACTGCTCGGGCTCGGGGAGGCGCTGAATGCACTGGCCGCTCTCGTGGGAGTGGTGGTGGTGCCATCGCTGGTGCACATCTGGGGTGTCACTTCGACGCTGTCAGCACTCGGACTGATCGCCGGGGCTCTTCTCGCGGCGCTGTTCCTGCCGATGCGCGCCGGTACCACGGCCATCGCACGCGACGACACAGCGCTCGAACCGATCATGACGCTGCTGCGCCGCACCGGATTCACCAAAGGCCTCGACATCGACGGTCTGCGCGCCGTGGCGCGCTCGGCCACGCCGGAGTTCCGATTGGCAGGCGAGGTGGTGTTCGCCGAAGGCGAGGCACCCGACCACTTCTACTTCGTGAGCCGCGGCAACCTCTCGGTGTCGACCCGGCTCGACGGCGTGGTGAACCGCCTCGGGCCCGAGGACTGGTTCGGCGAGATCGGGTTGCTGAAGAACACCCCGCGAACCGCCACCGTCACCGCCACCAGCGACGTCCATCTGCTGATGATTCCCGGCGACGTGTTCACTGAGAGCATGCGCGCTGCACACGCCCTCCCCGACACATTGACCGCCACGATGACCGGGCGATTGATGTTGACCCACCCCTGGCTGCTCGACTGAGGTCGAGCCGGGGCCGGAGGCTCACCAGCGGTAGTGAGCGAACGCCTTGTTGCTCTCGGCCATCTTCTGCATGTCGTCGCGACGCTTGATGGCGGCGCCAAGACCGTTGGCGGCATCGAGCACCTCATTGGCCAGACGCTCGGCCATCGTCTTCTCACGACGGGCACGGCTGAAGTCGACCAGCCAGCGGATGGAGAGCGTGCTTGCACGACGCGGGCGCACTTCCACCGGCACCTGGTAGGTGGC
>CAZQPJ010000234.1:0-4430 GCA_964595105.1 uncultured Bifidobacterium sp. | reverse complement strand
CTCGCTCACGATGGTGCTGGCCGTGAACTCGGCGAAGCGCAACGACGTTCGCAACACCAACCTCTGGCTCGTCGTGACGGCGCTGCTCGGGTCGTTGTTCGTGGGTGGTCAGGTGTACGAGTTCACCGCCTTCTACAACGAAGGACTCGGCTTCACGACGAGCCTCTTCGGGTCGAGCTTCTTCACCCTCACCGGCTTCCACGGTGTGCACGTGACACTCGGTGTCATCATGCTGCTGGTACTGGTGGGCATCATCAACCGCGACCGCATCACCGGCGATCGTGCCGAGGTGGTCGAACTCGTCGGCCTCTACTGGCACTTCGTCGACGTCGTGTGGGTCATCATCTTCACCCTCGTCTACCTGATCCCGGTCTGAGGTCCGCACCATGAGCGCCACCACCGAACACGCCGCTGAACAGCACGCCGCTGGCCACGACGAGCACATTCCCAGCGATCGCTACTTCATCAAGATCGCCATCATCCTGGCAGTGGTGACCGCGCTCGAGACCTCGACGTTCTGGTGGCCGAAGAGCCTCAGCACCGTCTCCACCGTGGTGCTGCTGGTGCTGATGACCATCAAGTTCTTCATGATCGTGATGATCTTCATGCACCTGAAGTTCGACAGCAAGCTGTTCGGGTTCATGTTCTACACGGGGCTCGGCCTGGCCATCTTCGTGTACCTGGTCTTCCTCTTCACGTTCCAGTTCTTCCGGAGTTGATCGTGCTCGCAGCGCCGGCCTTCGCGGATCCGTGGCGCTTCGAGGCCAACCCTGAGGTGTACCTCCTCGTCGCCTTCCTGGTGGGGGCCTACATCTACATGGTGCGGCGCATCGGCCCCAGTGCCGTGGCGGCCGGCCAACCGGTGGTGACACGCAAGCAGGTGGTCTGTTTCGGCGTGGCAATGGTGGTGTTGTTCGCTGCCAGCACCTGGCCGATCCACCAGATCGGTGAGGGTTACCTCTACAGCGTTCACATGGTGCAGCACATGATGCTGAGCTACTTCCTGCCGCCGATGGTGCTGATGGCGACTCCGGAGTGGTTGCTGCGCACCCTCGTGGGCAGTGGCCGTGCATATCGGGTGGTGCGCTTCTTCGCCAAGCCGGTGGTGGCCGGGTTCATCTTCAACGTCATGGTGATGGTGTTGCACGTGCCCGGCATGGTGAATGCCTCCACCACCAACGGCGCGCTGCACTTCGGCCTCCACATGTTCGTGGTGCTGGCTGCCATCCTGATGTGGATGCCCGTGATGGGCCCGTTCCCCGAACTGCAGATGGGGTCGGGTGGGAAGATGATCTACCTGTTCCTGCAGAGCGTGGTGCCGACCGTGCCGGCAGCGTGGCTCACGTTCGCCGACCGGGCCGTGTATCGCCATTACGGCGAGCAACCGGTGCGGGTGTGGGGCATGTCGCCGGCGGACGACCAGCAGTTGGCAGGCGTCATCATGAAGATCGGCGGCGGCTTCTTCCTCTGGGGCATCGTCATCTACATGTTCTTCAAGCGGTTCGGCTCCAACCCCGAGCGCGGCTATCGCCGTGATGCGCGGATGCCCGATGCCGAAGTGACCGGCAACGACGAACTGCCGCTGACGTTCGACGAGGTGTCGGCCGTGTTCGAACGCACCGAGCCGCCGGTGGAGCCCACCGGCGATCGACGCTGACGGTTCCCTGGCTCAGTTCGAGGGTCGGGTGGCCAGCGTCAGCTCGATGCTGACGTCGGCGTTGTCGCGCACCACGACGATCGTCACCTTCGTGCCGGGTGCGAGGGCTCGGAGCACCGTCGAGAGCTGGTCGGTGGTGGCAGTGGGAGTGCCATCGACGCTCTTGATGATGTCGCCCTCGCGGATACCGGCCCCCTCGGCGGGCGTGCCGGGCGACACCTGCTGCACGGTGATGCCGTCGGGTGTCTGGCCGAGCGACACCCCGATGTAGCCGATCGGCGCCACCGTCACCGGCCTGCCGGCCTTGAGATCATCGAGGATCGGTGCGATGGTGCCGACGGAAATGGCGAACCCGACGTTCTGGGCGTTGGGGATGCCTGCGGAGTTGATGCCGATGAGGCGGCCCGCGGAGTCGACGAGGGCTCCGCCGCTGTTGCCGTGGTTGATCGCTGCATCGGTCTGGATGAGGCCGTGGAGGGTCACGGTGTCGCTGACCTGCAGCGTGCGGTCGAGTGCAGAGATGATGCCCGTCGACACGGTGGGCGCGTCGCCGAGGTCGAGGGCGTTGCCGATGGCCACCACGCGGTCGCCGACGCGGAACGTACTGGCATCGGCAAGGGCGAGCGGGCGGAGATTGCTGGTGTCGTCGAGGCGAAGCAGCGCGATGTCGTAGTCGACCGACCGGCCCAGCACCTTCGCCGAACGCACCGTGCCGTCGAACATCTTCACCGTGATGACCGGATCGGAGATGGTGTTGCCCATCGGGTCGGTGGCATCGACCACGTGAGCGTTGGTGAGCATCAGGCCGTCGGCGCTGATGATGACGCCCGAGCCGGCAGCGACGGAATTGACGGTGCCGTTGGTCCGTTCGCCGAGCTCGATGGCCGTGACAGCGGGTTGGGTGGCGGCGAGCAGCGAATGGAGGTCGGAGGTGTCATCGAGGGCCGCACCGGAACCCGACGACGTGGAGACGATGCTGACCGAGCCGGTGTTGTTGTTCTCGGTGAGCTTCACGGTGCCGTACGAGACACCGGCCGACACCACGGCCGACACCAGGACGGCGGAGATGATGGTGCCGGCACCTCGCCGAGCGGGTGCGTGGGTGGGCGGTGCCGCCGGTGGCGGCGGGGGCGGCGGGAAGCCGGCGCCGGAAGGGTTCAGCGGGACGCCGACTCCGGAGGTGGGCATCGAATCGCTGGTGGAGTCTTCCTCGAGCAATGTCATGTCGCGATGATGCCCAACGGAGATGCGGATGTGGCATCGCGGCCGGTTGGAATTCGGTAAGGGTCAGTCCCAGCGGAACAGACCGGCCGCCAGCAGCGGTGCCCCCACGGCCCACAGTGCCAGTACCAGCCAGCTCGCCGAGGGCTGCACCCCGGCACTGCCGAGCGTGTCGCGCAACACGTCGGCGAGCGCACCCGAGGGGAGCGAGTGGGCCACCGTGCGGATGCCGACCGGCAACTTGCTGAACGGAATCACCATGCCGCCGAGCAGCAACATCACCAGATACAGGCCGTTCTGTGCGGCAAGGTTCACCTCGCCGCGCAGTCGGCCTGCCAGCGTCAGCCCGACACCGGCGAAGGCTGCCGTGCCCAGCAGCACGGCGGCGATGGCCAGCAGCCAGTTCGGTGAGGCCGGGTTCCAGCCGAGCGCGAAGGCGACCGGCACCAGCACGGCGAACTGCACCAACTCGACCGCTGCCACGGACGCGATCTTGGCGGCCACCAGTCGGGGGCGTCCGAGCGGCGTCACGGCAAGTCGCTTCAGCACGTGGTAGCTCCGTTCGAAGCCGGTGCCGATGCCGAGACTCACCATCGAGGTGCTCATCACCGCAAGCGCCAGTACTCCGGGTGCGAGGAAGTCGACGGGGTCGGGGGTGCCGGTGGGGAGCACGTCGACGAGACTGAAGAACACGAGCAGCATCACGGGGATGCCGAGGGTGAGCAGCAATTGCTCTCCGTTGCGGAGGGTGAGCGACAGTTCCGTGCGCCACTGGCTGAGGAATCGTCTCATTCCGACGTCCCGTCGCTTGCGGTGAGCCTGCGGAACACGTCCTCGAGTCGTTGGGCACCGGCGCGCAGGTCGGTGAGCGGGTGACCCTGCTCGGCGAGCCACGCGGTGAGTTGCGCCATGAGGCGCGGGTGCGGTGGAGCGTCGATGACGTACTCGTCGGTGCCCACCTGACTGGCGATCATCCCGATCGAGGCGGCCAGCGAGGGCAGGTCGAGGTCGGGTGCGCTGCGGAAGCGGATTTCGTCGTGGCCCTTGCGGAGTTCGGCCAGCGTGCCGTCGGCGATCACCTGGCCACCGTCGAAGATGACCACCCGGTCGGCCAGCCGTTCGGCCTCGTCGAGTTCATGCGTGGCCAGCACCACGGCACAACCGCTGTCGGCAAGGCCGCGCACGATGCCGCGGATGGTGTCGCGACCGTTCACGTCGACGCCCGACGTCGGTTCGTCGAGGAAGGCGACCTCCGGCCGAGCCGCCAGTGCGAGCGCCAGCGAGAGCCGCTGCTTCTCTCCTCCCGACAGCCGTCGCCACGATGCTCTGCTCCGCGTGCTGAGGCCCACCTGCTCCACCAGCGTGGCTGCATCGACACCGGCGCCGTAGAGCGTGCAGTAGTGGCGGACGGTGTCGAGCACGCGTGCGCTCGGGTAGACCCCGCCCTCCTGCAGCATCACGCCGATGCGGGCGCCCAGCTCGCGCTGATGGCGTGCGGGGTCGAGGCCCAGCACGCGAACGGTGCCCGCTGCAGCCATCCGGTAGCCCTCGC